>JAZODZ010000323.1:0-27312 GCA_045597285.1 Myxococcota bacterium | reverse complement strand
ATTCTTCATCGTCGCCGATCTTCCCGGGGTTCAGTTTGTCACCGATATCGCCGCCGCATGCGAAACATTTCTCGTTCGTTCGGCAGAATTCTTCGACCATCACATTCCACTCGCATTTGTCGACATAACGCCTCACCCCGTCGTCATTCTGATTGCAGTCGCCACGGCCTTGGCTTTGCTGCTTCGATTCAGGATCATCAAATACCGTGTCATTATTGCGGCTGCGACGATTCTGGCCATGACGTTCTGCATCGTGGCGGCCAAAATATCGCCACGCCTTTGGACAAAGCCAGACGAACTGCGCATCACGTTTGTCGATATGGGGCAGGCTGACTCGACATTGGTCGAGTTTCCTGATGGTCACGTCATGCTCATCGATGTCGGTTCCGAACTCGGCCGCATGACCAACACGACGCAGACAAATCTTCTACCCTATCTTAAAACCCTTGGCATACAACGCATTGACACGCTCGTCCTCACGCACAGCGACTATGATCACGTCGCCGGACTGCAGGAACTCGCACGGAACTGCGAGATCGGCAGAATACTGCACAACGGTCTCGAATCCCCAGAATGGATACAACACACGGGTGACATTCCACTCATCGATGTGTCGAAAACCCCGGTTGATTTTCCATCTGCCTCGGTAAAAATCCTGTGGCCGACGGCGGATGCAGCTGACATTCTGCGACACAATCATGCATTGACGCCGAACGAAAGCTCTATCGTCTTGCGCCTGGAATACAAAGACTTTTCGGCCATATTTGCCGGCGATGCCGGGATTCCCGTCGAATCACAAATTGCGGACAATGTTGGACAAGCAACGCTCTTAAAAGCAGGGCATCACGGCTCCAAATCGGCTTCCTCACAGGCCTGGATCGATGCCGTCAAGCCCGCCTTCGTCCTCTTTTCGGCCGGTGAAAACAACCGTTATCATTTTCCACATCCAAGTGTGCAGACGCGTTTTTTTCATGCCGGTGCCGCCATGTACACGACAGGCGATCGTGGAGCCATTCGATTCACGACAGATGGAAAGCGCATCGGCATTCAGACGATGCATTAGCGGCGCTTTTTATGTTTGGGGCTCGGCTATCGGCTCAAGCCGATACGCCTCGCCTGCCGCGCTATTGCATACGCGCGGCATTTCTTTGACGTTACACAGCCCCCAATATCTGCCATAAACTTCTTGAAACATTTGACATGGCAAGCTAAACATCAATTTGGCGAGCATTATGAAAGGAGAAATGATGTACCGCAAAGCCCTGGAATCACTCAAGATTAGGTGATAACAGCTGCTATGTCGATAAGAACGATTACTTGGGAGATTTAGAGGAAATGATGAAAAAATATGTTTTTTCGCTGATTGCTGTGTCCTTCCCATGACATTCCACAGCCTCCCGCAAGCAACTGTTCCGCGCCATTTTATGCTATACTGCCCAAACTTCGTCCTCAGACGGGAGTAAACGAATTGAGCCAAAGGAGTCATCATGACCACACTCAGTTGGGAAGACATCGAAGACCGCGCAGCAAATTTTAGAAAAACCTGGGAAAAACAAAAAGGCGCAGAACGTCAGCAGGCACAACTTTTTGTGACGGATTTTTTGTATGTCTTTGGTGTGGAGAACCCTTTGGACTGCAATGGAGAATTCGAGCACAAAACGCCCAAAGAAGTCGGCGACGACGGGTTTATCGATTATTTTTTGCCGAAGAAAATCGCCGTCGAAATGAAAAGTAAAGGTAAAGACCTCGGCAAAGCATTTGAACAGATCAAGGATTATGTGTTTCATTTACCCGATGGTCAAATGCCCGAACTCGTACTGGTATGTGATTTTGATCGGTTTGAGTTGTATCATCGCACAACGGCAGAACATGTATCCTTCAGGCTCAAGGATATACGAAAGTATGTGAGGCATTTTGCAAACATCGCCGGATACGAGACACAGCGCATATACGACGAACAGCTCGATGTAAATATTCAGGCTGCTATGAAAATGGCACGAATTCACGATGCACTCAAATCATTTGGCTATGAGGGACACGAGCTCGAAGTCTATTTGGTCAGATTGCTTTTCTGCATGTTTGCAGAAGACACGGGGATTTTCCCACAGTTTTCTTTTGTCAATTACAATCAGAATTCAAAACAAGACGGTGCGGATTTGTCTTTAAGATTGCACCAGCTTTTTGAAGTTCTGGACATGCCTCCCGAAAAGAGAGCCAAACGTGCGATGCTTTCTGCCGACTTAAAGCAATTTGCATACGTCGATGGTGGCTTGTTTCACGAAATACTACATACACCAGATTTTAACGAAAAAATGCGGCAAACTCTAATCGATTGCTGTCTCTTCGATTGGAGCAAGATTTCACCAGCCATCTTCGGTTCAATGTTTCAAGGCATCATGGATCCCGAACAAAGACGGGAAATCGGCGCACATTACACCAGTGAAGAGAATATTCTAAAGGTTATCAATCCGTTGTTTATGGATGATTTATGGGCAGAATTTGAGCGCGTCAAGGCGACACCAAAGAAACTCGAGGCATTCCATGAAAAGATAGCCAGTCTGCGCATACTCGACCCAGCTTGTGGTTGTGGCAACTTCCTGATTACGACCTATAAAGAGCTTCGCCGACTCGAACTTGAAATCATCAAGATGAAATATCCATCGCGCCAGCGCTTATTGGATGTCTCGCCGTTGATTAAGGTGAGTATTGATCAATTCTATGGCATTGAAATATTGGAGTTTCCATGTGAGGTCGCAAGAACCGGTATGTGGCTCGTCGAACACCTGATGAATCGTGAGGTCGGCGAGTGGTTCGGTATGGCGTATGCGGATTTGCCATTAAAACGTTCTGCACATATCTATTGTGAGAATGCTTTGCGACGTGATTGGCAAGAACTTTTGAAGGATGATAAGGACTATAATTCAGAGACGAAATCTCCTGATTTGAGATTTGATTATATTATTGGTAATCCGCCGTACTGCGGACGTCGATATCGAAACAAAGAGCAAATTGAAGATGTATCCAAATTATTTGAGTATAAGGATATTGATTATGTCGCCTGCTGGTTCAAAACAGCCTCCAATTACATACACAACATTAATAGAGACGCTAAATGTGCTTTTGTTTCTACAAACTCTATAACACAGGGAGAACAAGTTTCTGCATTATGGAAAGATATCGTAAACGATTGTGATATTACAATTAAATTTGCTTATTCAACATTTAAATGGAGAAACGAAGGCAGAAACATTGCTGCTGTACATTGTGTTATTATCGGATTTGCAGATATCCATGACAAAACGCAGTGTAAGTTATTTTATAATAACGGAGAAAAGCTAGAAGTTCGAAAAGTCAACTATATTAATGGTTATTTATTGAAAGCACCATTTGTATTTATTGATGTTAGGAATAAGCCATTGTTTGATGTACCGCTTATGAAAAATGGCAATGTTCCCCTTGATGGGGATGCATTGAAAATTGAACCCGAAGATTTGAAGAAATTTTCTGGATGCCAATGGATAAAAAAATTAATGGGTGGGCGAGAACTTTTACATAATGAAGAAAGATATGTGCTTTGGTTAGTTGGGGTTTCCCCTAAAGATATTAAAAATAATGTCGAAGTTTACAAAAGAGTTGAACAATGTCGTAAGAATCGTTTGGCAATGAAAGACAAGGGAACTCAAAAATTGGCAGAAACACCAACCACATTCAGAGACACAAACAATCCCCAAAATTACATTGCATTGCCAATGGTTTCATCTGAAAACCGAAAATATCTTCCCATGGCATTTTTACATGACGATGTCATTCCTACAAATCAAATTCAAACGATCCCTGATGCCACACTCTATCATTTCGGCATTCTCACGTCCATCGTGCACATGGCGTGGATGCGTGCTGTATGTGGACGCCTGGAAATGCGATATCGTTACAGTAAAGATATCGTCTATAACAATTTCCCGTGGCCTGACTTGAGTGGGGAGTTGGGAGTGGGAAGTGGAAAGAAAAAGGCTAAAGAATCCCCCGAAGATTATAAAAAACGCATGGAAGCCAGAATCAGTCTTTGTGCCGAAGAAATACTGAGAATCAGGGACAATTATTCTGGCAATTCTTTGGCAGATTTATATGACCCGATGACCATGCCACCCGATTTGCTCAAAGCCCACAGGGCTCTCGACAAAGCAGTCATGGAGCTTTATGGCTATGCACCAGATATGAGTGAACCAGAGATCGTAGCTGATTTAATGGTGCGCTATCAGAAACTTGTAGAGGCAGAGAACGCCAAAACTGAAGCCGGGACGACAGTAATCACAGGCTCCCAACCTAAACGCACGCGCAAGAAGAAAGCGGACGAATCGTTGCAATAATTTTTCGCTAGGCTCTGTTTAACGAGTGTGGAGATAAGGGCAAAGACTTTTCGGTCGGTGTTAAATCGCCCCATTTGGAATTGTTCGTATAGAGCATGATCTGCACGCTGAAAGCGTGCCAGAGTACAGCCCGGGGTGAGCGCAAAGCGCGTAACCCCGGGTAGACGATTTCCCGAAATGCGCACTCTGAAAGAGTGCAAGAAAAAATCATTTCAAGGCCATATCCACGTTGGTTAAACAGAGCCTTTCGCTATGCCGTGATAAGGCACCCAAATAAATATGGCATGGCGTATTGGCGTTCAGCCAATAGCCATGCCACGGCGCGTATTGCCGCAGGCGATAGCGCCGTCCCCCAAAAACAAACTTAAAACTGGGAAGGCTGGCCAAGGTACTGACGAATCCAGCCCGCGCTGCGATGAAGGGCCATCGAGACCTCGGGGCTGATAAAACGGAGCACTTCGGTATTGAACTCGAACGAACGCAGGAAACCGGAAACGGGCATGCGCAGCATCTGGACACATCGGACGAGTTCGTTTATCAATTTTTCCCATGCGCTTTGTTCGCCATAGACGCCCTCGAACCAAACGATATAGAGCAAAGCAAGCAAGTACGCGCGGTTCAGCCCATAAGACCGCGTATCCGTGACTGTTTTGAAGAGTTCTTCGTAATACCATCGGCCCGGCGCAAAGAAGACGTTTACTTTGATGACGTTGAGGCGAGCGATATAGATGAGCTCGAGTTCTTCCGCAACCTGTGCAGCTTCCTGAGCTTTTTTGTAATACTGCTCGGCATTCGCGAAGTCGCCGCGCGTTTCGCAGGCAAGGCCATAAACACAAAAAAGCTGGGGGCGCTTCGCGCTCGACTGGTGCACATCGAGGAGCATATCGGCCTGGGTGAGTTCATTCATCGCATTGTCATAATTTCCATGAATGAGATAGAACTGTCCGAGGCGGATGTGAAGTTTGACCTGGGCGTTAAAGTTATCAGTCTTGTCGTATTCGGCAAGTGCCATGGTCGCGAGATTGATAGCATTGTCGAGGTTGGCGTGGGCGAATTCGATAGCAGAAAGCAACGCCTGACACGAGGCATTGCCAACATTGTCGTGGAAATCCTTGAAAAGCGGCCTGCTTCGAAGAACGAATTTTTGCGCTTCGTCAAACAAAAGAAGGTCGATGTTGAGCTGCGCCATCTGTGTGAGGGCGTGCGCGAATCCGAGCTGGTCACCGAGTTTCTGATATATCTCGATGGCGGTCTCGTTTGAAACGTGGGCATCGTCCTGGCGCGTGAAGAAAGCGTAAGTTTTGGAGAGCGCAAGCAGGACATCGGCCTCATCGGCAGTATTCCCAACGGTCTGGAAGTTTTTCTGCGAGGCGAGCAAGCACTCGTGAGCCTGCCTGAACGAACCGAGCGCGAGGTAAATGACGCCGAGTTCGTAGAGTGCCTTTCCCATCAAATCGAAGTTTGCGGCGCTCGAGCTGTAATCGTAGGCTTTCTGGAAACAGGCAAGCGCGGCCTGCCAGTCTGCCTTGAGTTTGGAAAGTTTGCCCATGCCGAGCAGGAGCTTGCTCTGCACGTTGGGGTCTTCATCGGGAAGCGCCTGTTTTGCGCGATTATAGTTTGCGCTTGCCTCATCGAGCTGCATCTGGGCGAGCGCAAGTTCTGCGATACCGCAATAGGCCAGGCCTTCCATCTGGTGGTCGCCGGAATTCTGGGCGTAAGAAATGGCGCGTGCATAATAGTCCTTGGAAGGGCCGAATTCAGAGAGGCGAAGCGTCAGCTCGCCCAGCTGATAGTAGACTTCCTTGAACGTATCGGGGGATTCGTCGCCGCTAAAGAGCGGGATCATCTCTTCGAAATGCTTTCGTGCCTTGGGAAGGTTGGAGTTCTGAAGGGCGGATTTTGCGGCGACCTCGAGGTAGCGAAGGGCATTTTTACGGTCTCCGCCGAGCTTGAAATGACGCGCGATATCGTCGAGCGCGACGAAAACATCGCCGGCAGAAAGTTCTTCTTTTGTGCGTGCGGTATTGAGATGAAGTTCGGGCGACGATTCGGCATTGAAGAATTCGACGAGGTGTGGATGGACGAACTCGAAAGCGAGCTCGGTGTCGGACGGACGTCGCAGAATGCCTTCGCGGCACCAGATTTCGAGCGCACGCGACGCGATTTCGACGAGATTGTACATATTGTTGTGCCGAAGCAGGGATTCGACCGTCGAAATTGTGAATGTTTCGCCCATGAGGGCGGCGTGGCGGAGGATTTCGCGAAGCTCGGGCTGATTGTATTTGCGAACGATCTGGTCGATGCGCTTGACCGTGATTTTCTCGATTGAATTCGGAATGACGAGCTTTTGAGCGTCTTCGTTTTCGTTGGTCGATTTTTCGTCGAGGATATAGCGAAGGACGATATTGAGGAAAAGCGGATTTCCTTTGGAAAGCTGGATGCACTGATTGGCCATCGGGCGCTGCATTTTGACGGCGTTTTCGATGATGGCGGCGCAGTCTTTTTTAGTGAGCCAGGCGAGGTTCATCTCGCGATAGTAGATGTGATCGAGGCGGTTGAGGCGTTCGAGCAGCATCTGGAGTTCGCGATTTTCGATGAGCGCCTGCGTGCGGTAACTTGCGATGAGGAAGAAAGGACGGCGTTTTGTGACGGCCGAGAGGGCAAGTTTCCAGAGGAGGTTGAGGCTGTCGTTATCGGCCCAGTGGATATTTTCGACAGAAAACATGACGGGGGCCATGCTCGTGAGCTGATCGAAAAGTTCCTCGATCTTGAGTTCGGCCTGATCACGCTCTTCGGCGCTCTGACCGAATTTCCCGACGATGAAGTGCGTCAGGAACGACACGAGATATCCATCGATGATATCGTATTTGGCGAGTGCGCGTTTGATTTCGAGCTGTGCTTCGGAAGCGTCGTCAGACTGGACATTGAGGAAAGATTTGAGCGCATAGCGAATGGATGAATAAGAGAGGTAGCTATGCGGCAGGAACGACGCTGTGATGCGGATTCCCTGAGTCATTTCGTAGAAGATGTCGGAAAACTTTGCGACGAGGCTTGTTTTACCGATACCCGTACGGCCCGTTATGACGAGAGCCATTCCGGAACACTCGCTGATGCTTTTCTGTACGATTCCCCTGAATTCATCGATTTCGGATGTACGACCGACGAAGACATCCTTATAGGCGCCGGAAATCTCGCTCGTCATTCGTGGCTCGGCGAGCCCTTTCCATCGGCCTGCGGCTTCGATTTCGGCGTTATTGATTTCGATGCCGCGTGTTTCGCTGTTGAGCTGATATTCGCGCAGGAGGGCGGCTGCATTCTGCGGGCGCTTGAGCGGATCCTTTTCCGTACACATTGCGACGACTTTGCCGAGGAATGTGTTTCGGAGTTCTTCGGGCAGGGCGGGCATGGGCTGGCGGACCTGCTTGAGCAGGACTTCCATTTTATCGGTACCATCGAATGCCCGCACACCGGTGAGCATTTCATAGAGGATGAGGCCGAAAGCATAGATATCGGCGGATGTCGTGGTACCTTTTCCCATGGCCTGTTCGGGGGCCATATAATGAGGCGTTCCGGGAGCTCTTCGTTTGGCAGTAAAGCGCGGTGCCTCGACGGCCTTTCCGCGAATCGACAGGGTCTCGTCGGAAAGATTTTTGACGAGACCGAAATCCAGAACTTTGACGAAATCGGATTCGCCGTACTGAACGCAGAGCATGAGGTTGGACGGTTTCAAATCGCGGTGAACCATCCCGCGTTCATGGGCTTCGCTTAATGATTTAAGGATCTGATTGCTGATATGGAGGCATCTTTCGTAACTGAGGGCGCCGACTTCCTTGAGTTCTTCGGTCAGCGTCTTGCCGTCCAGCCATTCCATGACGAGGAACAGGAGGCCGTTTTCGGTCTGGCCATAATCGAATATCGTAATCGTGTTTGGGTGGCGCAACTGGCTCGTCAGAAGCGCTTCCTGCCTGAACTGTTCGACATAATCGCTGTTATTGCTGACAACATCTGGCTGAAGGACTTTGATCGCAATATCGCGGCCGAGATTGTCCTGCAATGCTCTGTAAACCGCGCCAAATCCTCCAAGGCTCACACGCTGAATTATCGTATACCGGTCCGCAAGGCGATCACCGGGATTAGGTAAATCTGGTTTTGGAACGTCAGTCATTTTTTTCGCGCAATAAAGAGGCTTATGCCAATCCGAAAGAATGATTTTTGCCGCATACACAGCAATAAAACCAGTGTACCACAGTTCGCAAGGTATGCCGAAAAATAAAGTGTTTGATGAAACAAAAAAGGGGAATCAGCTACTCACAGGTTTTCTGAATGATGGGGTTTTATCGGCACCAGGCAATAAGTAGGCAATAGGCTGTGGTTGCATCGATCGGGGAACGCTGTTTTTTAATATGTTTATTAGATTCTCGTGGTGGTAGCGGATGAGACGGCTATTTTGGAGTTGGCACGCCTATTGACATACGGCGTGCCCGCCGCGCTATTGGCATACGCGCGGCGATACCGTTTGGGTGCCTGCGCCATTTCTTTGCCAACAAAAAAAGCCGCAATTTATGCGGCTTCTTCAAGAAAATATCAGAACATAATCTGGCTATATGCAGGCATAAACGCCCTCTTTCAGCCCACAGGATTCGCCCTGGCCGCATGTAATGTGGATGAGGCCTTCGGTTTCAGAGCAGAAGTCATAGCCGTCGTCCATACATTCGCCTTCAAAAGTGGTTTGGCCGCATTCATAGAAACACTCGGCAAAGGGGATGGTGTACGAATTTTTAACCATGCATTTTGTGTCACACAATTGTTCCTGAACGATTCCCTTTTTACAATAAACGACTTTATTGCCGTCGCAGATGCCGTCATAAGTGATTTCATCAGGACATTTTTGACCGACCGTATAGGAAGGCACATCGACATTCGTCCGTCCAATGCAATCGACCTGTCCGTCGGAACGTTTTCCGCAATTTGAATCTCCGGTACAGACCTGTGCCTGAAGCTTTCCGCTCACACATTTTTTCGCCACATTATTTTCGCACACGCCTTTGTCATCGATGTCACCACAAGACACGCCATAGTTACAGACAAGGCTGGTCTCGTTACAGCCGCCGGCACACATGGTTTCTTCGAGCTGATCCTTGCTATTGCACGTGACGAGGAGGTCTTCGTCACAGTAGGATTTGAAGTCTTTATGATTGCAGGTATCGGAGCGATTGTAATCACTGTCGTATGAGCAGGCCAAAGCCGCAAAGGCCAAAAAAGCCAGGCCAAGTGAAAGCACAGATTTCATTTTCATTCTCCTCTTTAAGCGGATACGAAAGAAAAACGGCATCAGGCAGAGCAAATATCATACCGATTAATTTGGTCAAGGACTAGAAAACAATGAACACAAAAAAGCCCGGAAAGAAACCGGGCCAGAATCGGAAAAGCAGTTATTGCTCATCATTCATCTTTCCGAGCAGTTTCTGCAACTCATCAACCGGCATCAGAACAGATTCTTCGGCGGCATCGTTTTCTTCGACATCATTGATTTCCAGGTTTTCGAGGGAAGATTTTTTCTCATAGACGAGACTGTCAAACGTAACACCAAGGATCTGACAGATAGTCTGAATTTCGACGGATGAAAGCGAGCGATTGTCATCTTCGATGGCCAAACAGGCCTCTACGGGCAAACCAAGTTTTGCAGCAAAACTATCGATGCCAATATTTTTGTCGGTGCGAATTCGTTTGATATTACCGCCAAGACTCATGATTATTTTCCTTATTAGACAAAGTGAACCAAGAACCCATCACATTGTACACAACAAGCACGTGAATTTCAACATGAAAACAAGCCGTAGACGCGGGCGAACGCCCGCGCCCACGGAGACTCACGATTACTCCCCGAGTTTGGCAATGAAATCTGCGATCGCCGCAAATGCCTCCTGAATTACTTTCTTCTTAGGATTGAGCATATAGGGCGTTCCGGAATCGTTGTCATTTTGCAGGGCGATGTCCAAAGGAATCGACGCGATCAGCGGAAGCTTGATTTCATCGCACATCTTCTGGGTATTGTTGCCGAAAATGCGAATGGCTTTGGTTGTGTCGAGCATTTTGCGGATGCGGTCGAGGGATTTTTTCGACGCGTCATCCGAAACGGAAAGCGAATCGAGGAGCTGAAGGACGGCTTCGCGGCCATCCCAGCTGTATGTCGCCATATTCTCGACGACGCCGGCGATTTTAACGCCATAAGGCTCGAACACGCCAACGCCGCGCTTGACGTCGGCAAGCGCCAGTTCGGACGGCGTCGTGACAAGGATTGCCGCGTCGACTTCGACAGATTGAAGGATCGAGAGATAGGTATCGCCGGTTCCAGGCGGCATGTCGATGACGAGATCGTCATTACCGGACCAGTCAACCTCCCACAGGAGCTGGTTGATTACTCCCGAAACCATCGGTCCTCGCCACATGAGGGGCTGATCTTTTTCGATGAGGAATCCCATGCTCATGACGGACATGCCGTGAATCTCGGGGGGCACGATCATGTTCCCGACGACGATAGGCGGCAAATCCTGGCCGACGAGCGCGGGAATGCTTGGACCATAGACGTCAATATCGAGAAGGGCGACCGAGCGTCCCAGTGCCTTGAGCGCGAGCGCCGTATTGAGCGCGACCGTGCTTTTGCCGACACCGCCCTTACAGGAACACACGAGCCATACGTGCTTGACACCGGGAATCGCCTTTTTGGGTGGCAATTCTTTATGTGCCTGTTTCTTTTCACAGTTTCCAACCGGCTCGTCATCGCCGTCAATCGCCACCGAAATAATCCGGACGGTGCAGTCGGCGAACTCGGCCTTGATGGCATCGCGAAGCGTATCTTCCATGGCACGGCGGGCTTCGATTTCGTTGACACGGGAAACGGCGATAGTCACAGTAATCACCGTATCGCTGACCGTGACATCGCGAACTTCGCGATCGCCCTGGAGAGCCATGTCTTCGTCAAAAAGGATGGCGTTTGTCAGGTGCGTAACTCTGTCTTTCATGTATGAATCTCCTTAAAAGGCTACCGGAATTAAAGGTTGTCGAACGTCACATCGCGAACTTCGCGGACTTCATCTGGGTAAAGCTCGATGAGCTTGGCTTCGATACCATTCTGAATCGTAAGATTCGCGTGAGGGCAGCCTTCGCAAGCCCCAGTCAGACGCACAAAAACGACGCGGTTAAAATAATCGACGAACTGAAGGTCGCCGCCATCTGCCTGAAGCATGGGGCGAAGGGTATCGAGAGTTTTTTCAATTTCGAGGCGCATAATTTCTCATCAGTATAAAATGAAGAGTAAGGACGGCACGACGTATGCCGGACAAAAGTTCCGCGCTTTTAACACGAACTTGGCCAATTGGTAACGAATAATTGGGATAACGGTTCGCAACTATATTCACCCCCTAAAAGTTTTGCTGAATTGAGTGGTCGAACCTGGGCAGGAGGCAGGCGGTCACAATGATGTAAAAGCCTTGTCTTTCTGTAAATTCCTCTATCCTCTTGAGGTAAAATGCGTTGAGAAAGGCATCATTTCCGCAGGCGAGCTGAATACAGCATGTGTCTGGCATGGCAATGACAGAAAATGTCAAATTTTCTTTACAAGCGGGAACAATGTGGGTATAGAGTGTTCCGCGTTGCGACCGGCGGGTCGTGATCGAAAACGGACCTATAGCTCAATCGGTTAGAGCAGCTGACTCATAATCAGCGGGTTCGGGGTTCAAGTCCCTGTGGGTCCATGTCTTGAGTGGAGAATTTCGATGCAAGAGCATGACAGACAGATGATTGTCGAAGCGACATCTAGCACCGAAACATTAAATTAAGATAAGGCTCGTTACTGAAATATCGGTAACGAGCCATTTTCGTTTTTGTCTGGAGAATTTGGATTGGATAGCAAACAACTTGAAATACTGAGAGAACTTCAGAGCGTAGATCTTGCTCAGGAAGAGTTGCGTCTTGATATCGACAACCGTCGTGAAGCCGTCGACGACCTAAAGGACAAGCTTCGGGATGCCGAAAACGAGCTCGCAGATCTGACGACAGAACTTACGGAACAGCGAGCCGAGCTCAGCAAAAAGCAACTCGTCCTTGAAGAGAACCAGAAAGGCTTTGAACATGCCAACACGAAACTGAACGCGGCAACCAATTCCCGTGATTATGCGGCGCTCGAGCGCGAAGTCGAGAACTTCCGCAAGACGAGCCAGCTCATGGAAGAGGAAATCAAAAAGCTGGATGTCAAAATTGCAGATCTTGCCTCCAAAGAAGCAGAAAGCCAGAAAAGTTTCGATGAGCTGAAAGCCAAGGTTGACAAGGAAGAAGCCGAAATCAATGCAGCTGAAGCGTCCATCGAAAGCCGTGTTGCGGAACTCGCAGCCAAATCAGCAGAACTTGCCAAACAGGTTCAGCCACAGATTCTGGCCCGGTATCGTTTTATTCGCAGCAAAAGATCCGGTGCCGCCGTCGTATCCGCCTCAACCGGAATCTGCTCGGGTTGCCACATGAAACTTCAGCCGCAGGCTTTCATTATCCTCCAGCGGCAGAAGACTCTTGAGTGTTGCCTGAATTGCCAGAGAATCATTTATTTCGATCGGGCAGAGCACGATGCCTGGGAAAGCGAGCACAAACCCCAGAAGGTCGAGCACGAAGCCAAAAAGACAAAAAGCTCGAAAAAATCTGAATAACATCCGGTGACTCACCGGATACTGTTTTTACAATAAAATAAAGTTGACTTTGGCGCGGTTTTGCTGTATCAGCTCCCGTCCGTTGTTCAGGCGTCGGGATTGGCGCCCAGTCGGCTAATAAATGGAATTCTTTTTTAGGAGAGTAGAAAGTGGCTCATCATAAATCAGCCCTTAAACGCATTCGTCAGACCGCCATTCGCACCGAACGCAATTGTGCCGGTCGTTCCCGTGTAAAACATGTTGTCCGCGACTTCCGTGAAGCCGTCGAGAATAAAGAAGATGACCTTCAGGGTTCCCTGAATTCAACCATCCGCGAAATCAGCAAAGCTGCAAGCAAAGGTATTATTCCTGCCAAACGCGCCAGCCGTAAAATTGGTCGCCTGCAGAAACTTTTCAATGCCTCTCAGGTCTAATTATCGCTTGACAGACGTTGGATTAATCTAAAAAATAGGGGACAACAGCCTTGGCTGTTGTCTTTTTTTTTGTCTCTGTACGAACAGCCCAGAGATGTTCCACGAAACGTCTTTAAAGTGGCTGTTTTCGTACCAGGGATTCGGCATTATCAACAGTTCTCACCGAGTTTTTCCCATCTTCGGGACGGTCTCTTCGATCCTTTTTTTCACATCCCTCAGGGGCTTGACGTCTTATCGGGGCTTCAAATGCTAAAAAAATTGGCGCTCACCGCACTTCTGGTTCTGTTTCCTCTTTCCGCCGTCGCTGGCTCTTTCAGCAAAGAGGATGACGAGTTCATGCGATATACAAGCTACCTAGGCTATACCGCACTGGTCCCCACGGGATGGACACGAATCGATGCCTCCGTCATGGACGCAATGGCCGGGCACCATCCGGTCAACATCGCATCCAAATCCATCGGGCAGGTCGATGTCATATTCTATCCCATGATGGCAGAGTCCGCCACATCGCTCGAAGCTGACAACAAACGGATCGAAGCCAACAAATCAGCCGAAAATAAAGCCGCCGCAGTCGTCGAGGAACCCCTTGACCCAGATAGCGAGTATTACGTTCCGACCATCACGGTCTCCGTCCTCAAAAAATACAGGGACGACATCTCCAATCTGAAGAATAAAACGGCCATCTTTAAAGATGAAATGAAGAAAAGTCTCGAAGACAAAAACTTCGTGTCCTATTCCGAACCGGAAGTCACAGCAGCCACGTATGACGAAGACCTCGAAATGTTCATCTTCAAATATAAATTAAAGAACAAGGTGAACAAGGATAGAAAACTGTTCGATATCGAACAGTATGTCCGCGTCGATACCTCAAACAAAACGTTCATCGTGACATGCACCAAGCTCGATGATGAGAACTCCCTCAATGAAAAGCTCGTCGTAGGCAACAGATGGTGCAGAAACTTTGTCAAGTCGATTAAGTTTACAGACTGACGCCAATCCTAAAAAGGCTTCCATTCCTGAGGAATGGAAGCCTTTTTTCTTTACAGACCGCAATCGTGATGCCCAGACAAAACCTGAGGATATGTACTGTTTTCAACCATCCGCGCTCGTCTGAAAGAATCGCTACTCGGCAACGACAACTTCCCCGGTAAACGGATCGTAAACCTCCCCTTTCTGATACCCGGTAACCACGACATAAATGAGGAAAAGCGACAGCAACGCCGCAAGGCCCCCGAAAATCGCAAACCCAATATGGCGGTAATGCCGTGCCAGTTTATTGATTTCTTCTTCCGAAACAGCATTGGCATCTGACTGCCCGGCCGCATCCTCTTCTTTTTCGGCCGCATCCTCTTCTTTTTCGTCCGCATCCTCAGTTCCTTTCAACCCTTCGTTGGCTGAATCCTCAGTTCCTTTCAACCCTTCGTTGGCTGAATCCATAACTTCGCTTGTCTTATTTTCGTCCATCTCTGATTCCCTTGAAAAAATCTGCGATAAAGCTCCTCTGCTCTACTTCAAAATCCATTCGTATTCAAGTGTGCCCAAGCATCTGGAACATTTTTAGATAACTGTTCAGGCCTTATGCGCACGCATGGAATTTGGTATGCACGTGACGTGACACGTGCTCATGTTCGCCGTCAGGCGCATAAACCATTATTTACATTGGGAATAGTTAGCACAGAGTTTGGTTTTATTGTCACAATAATTACCATACACTAACACACCGTTAGTACATCTTTGCATGTGTCCGTATAGTTTGTCCTCCATTTCATCGCTACAAATGTTAAAGATATTGTTACATTGCCCACATTCACTGATCGTTTCAGTATTGTGACATGAAGAATAGTGATAATCATCATATTTGGTTGAACTATTTCTATAAACTTTCGTCATTTCGATTTCCTGAGGATGTAATTGAGAATTATAATATTGCTGGAATGTATGAGAAACAGGTGGACAGTAGACGGATCTCGTCAAATCATTATAATCACTCCATCTGCCGTCGTAACACAGCAATTGAACACCAATTGTTGCAGGATAATATTTCAAATTTCCATTTGAATCCAGTTCACAATTATTATCTGAAACGCAGTTTTTGTTCATAATACCATTAATTTCATGATTTTCACATTTCGTCGTGTCATTCATACATTCACCGCAATTGCCGGTTTCCTTGTTGCAGGATGCGCCACCTGCACATACGCGCTGAATCTGCCATTTGCCGAATTGGCACTGCCCGATGGCACCGCCGCGCGTACTATCTAAAAGTAGATCATCGCGGCATTCCGAAATATAATTTTGACAGCCGCTTTCACCGCATGCCGTCTGAGAACGATTACAAGAACCAGAGCATTTCTTCTCGACTTCATTACCATCGTCGTCGATTTCTTTATCTCGTTGCCATTTCCCGGATATACATGTATAAGTTTCTCCAATATCATCATTTCCATTGATACATTTGGTGTCGCCGTCTGTACAGAATTCCCCGGAAGTCGTCAGACACTGAGAGGAATCCCCCCAAACGCAGGTCGCACCTTTATCGCAGGGGGTATTGCCACATGTGCATATATCATTTTCAAATGTGCCACCAGAGGCAACGCAGGCGGATTCAAAATTCGTTTTAGGAAAACTGCATTCGCCGGTAATTTTATCACATACATAGCCTTCATGACATGGCTTGTGATTGCATTCGCAGATGCCGTTGTTTTGGGGTATTCCGCCAGTGAGCGTGCACGCATCATCCCCTTGTGGATGGCTACATTTATGTTGATTAAAATCACAAATGTATCCATGATTGCATATTGTCTCGTCGCATATACAATGATTTCCATCAAACGTGCCGCCAGATGCTGTGCATGACAATTCAAACGTCTCTTCTGTTGGCAAGTCAGTCTGACATTCGCCCGTCAGTTTATGACATACAATACCAGCGGCACATGCTGTTTCATTGCATACACAGGCTGAACCGTTATATTCGCCGCCACTGTCCGTGCATCGGGTCTCATACTCGATTCCTGAGTTTTCATCACATCCTGTCAAAGCCAGACTCGCAATTTGGATCGCCAAAAGTATATTAATATTTTTTCGCATTTCATGCTCCGAAACAGTGTAGAACGTCATACGCCATAAGGATTATACATGGAAGCCTGATTTTTTCCAACTATTCAGCCTCAATTGCTCGTCATTCAACTCGACTCAGGGGAAAATCCCAATACTCGCAACGCCGGAACGTCTGCGCTTATTTGTGCCTCGAATTTTAAGAATCCAAAAGAAGTCGTCCCTTTGTTTTTGAAACACGGGGCAAATCCGAATGGCAAGGACGCGTTGTCATATTTATCGCATCTATTCAATAAAATAGTGTATAATCACGCGATGTCGCCTGATTGGCGGTATTCTCACATTATTCTCATCGAGGAAAATTATGCTTCCGCTACCTCCACTAGGTGTCGCTCTCGCAGCTGAGCCCAATTCAGCCAAAACCTCTGTCAAATATTCTGGAAGTCCTGAAACCAAACGCATTTTTCATGAATTTACAAATGGCAAAAATTCGTGTTAGGAGAGTATTGAAATGCCAAACCTCAGATATGTTATACATCATAAGCGCTCGCACAGCATCCGATGAAACCTTGTCGAACGCATTCATTCTACCATATTCCGCAACGTGGCGAACAAATAACCATCGAGAGTGTTTATGCTTCCCATTATACCAATCGTAGCGGCTGTGACGACGGCAGCGATACTATTTAGGCGAAAGAGAAAGAGTGTTGCCAGGATTAACAGCACAACACAGTTACTTGACTATATTAAATCGTTTCACGTTCGAGTCGACAGTGAAGGCAAATTCGATCCAGATACGATATTGCCAAATGGTATGCCCTTATTATTTGAAGTTATGTCGCAACCTCAATTACTCGACACGCTTCTCGCCTGTGGCGCAAATCCCAATATTTGCAACGCAGAAGGAACGCCTGCACTAATTTATGCCTCGCATTTAAATAATCCTGAGGAAATCGTTCCCTTGCTTTTGAAACATGGAGCAAATCCGAATGCCATGGACGCGGCGAGCAAAACTGCAATTTTTTACTATTCGACACTCAATTTGTTGAGGCAGCTTGAAACTGCAGGCGCGATAGTGAATGCCGCAGACACTACAGGAAAGACTGCTTTGTTTTATGCGTCTACAATTGGCGCTCAGGCTCTCATCGAAATTGGCATCGATGTCAATGCTCGTGACATGGATGGCAAGACGGTCATTTTTTATACGGAATCAAGGCAGATACTGGAAATACTCAAAGAAGCTGGTGCTGACTTCGATGCCGTGGATAATGACGGCAAGCCGGCCTTATTTTATTCTTTTACCAAGTTCAATTCAACCCACGCGAGCATTACAAAAGATCTTCTCGAATGTGGAGCCAATCCCAACGCGAAAGACCGAGATGGAAAAACGGCAATCTTTCACTGTTACTCCGAAGCTAATCTTGATTTGCTCAAAAATGCTAAGGCTGACTTTAATGCGACTGACAATGAGGGCAAAACAGCTCTATTTTATTCATTCGATAAGCATAGTACAAAACTGCTTATAGAGCGTGGAACCGATCCCAATGCCAAAGATAACGATGGCAAAACAGCCATTTTTTTTGCGAAATCGCGTAGCGATATACAGACACTCATAGAATGCGGAGCCAATATTAATGCCAGAGATAATACGGGTAAAACAGCATTATTTTACTCATTCAAACATGGCATAACAAAAGACCTGATTGATTATCTGCTTAACTTTAACGCGAGGGATAATGATGGGAAATCAGCACTATTTTATGCTACTTCTGAACACGATATAGAAATTCTCCGAAATGCCGGTGCAAATTTCAATGTCATAGATAAGTATGGACGAACAGCTCTATTTTATTCATTCACATCAGGCACAACAAAAGCACTCCTGTCCTGCGGATGCAACGCCAAGCAAATCGATAACGAAGGAAAAACCGCACTATTCTATTTACCTGCCCCCGGAGATTTTTCTATCATTGAGCTTTTGGATGATTATGGCATTGATATCGATGCTGTGGATAATACGGGAAACAAGTTCAGATTTTACAATGAATATATAGCTTTTGAAAAGAACAAAAAATCCCTTCAACGTCATTATCATAATCTTTACGATGCAGTTGAAAGCAACGATATCGTCGAAGTTCGCCGACTTATCCGCGAAGGCGCAAATTTGAACTCAGTTCAAAAGAATAAGCCAGGATGGAATATGATTCATGTTGCAGTTCGGAATAATAATCCTGAAATGATTGAGGTACTGGCCAGGGCCGGCGTGAATATCAATTATCGTAATGGTGGCATCTCGCCACTTGAACAAGCTGTTTATAATCAAAAAGAGAAATGTTTCAGGAAGTTGCTCGAATTGGGAGCTAATCCGAAATTTGCAGTCCGCGCTGTGAAATATTCTTCAACTACTAATATTAAAAAGATTTTTAAAGAGTTTTATCATGGCAAACTTTAAGGCTCAGTTTAACCAAAGTGGATATAGCAGTTCAATAGCTTACAATAGCAGCCGAATAATATAATAATGTCAAATTTGTCGCATCTAATTTCGTAAATTAGTTTATAATCTCACGCTATCGCCAGAATGGCGGTATTCTCACATCATGCTCATCGAGGTAAATCATGCTTCCGCTACTTCCAATAGGTGTCGCTCTTGCAACTGCAACAGCATTGGTTAAGAATGTACTTGATAAAAATGCACGAAATAGCAACTACGCAAAATTGTTGAACTGCGTCAAAGAACTTGGCGTTTCGGTCGATAACGACGGAAAGTTTAACCCTAATGCCATTCTGCCAGATGGTCAGCCTTTGCTTTTCAATGTGATGTTCGAGCGCGAACTGCTCGCTTCACTTCTCGAATGTGGCGCCAATCCCGACCTTTGTAATGCTGATGGTACACCAGCACTTATCTTGGCAATGGATGCTCGCCTTTCAGACGAGCTGGTTTCAATCCTGCTAAAATATGGTGCCAACCCCAATGCGATGGATTCTGAGGGAAGTCCAGCTATTTTTCACACGCGGTCACCCCAAATTCTCCAAATGCTAAAAAAATATGGCGCTGATATGAATGCCGTTGACATTCACGGAAAGACTGCGCTCTTTAATGAAGTAGTTATTCACAAATCAACCGCGACGGTTGTGCCACTCATCAAGCTGGGAGCAGATGTCAATGCAAAAGACAATGACGGAAAATCCATATTATTTTACGTTGATGACCTCGCAACTATCGCATTTCTGGTTGCTCACGGCGCTGATATTGAAGCGACTGATAGCAATGGAGAAAAGTGCAAATGCTATCAATCATATATACAGCAAAAGAATGCACCCATTACCACCAAAAGCTTAAGACAAGCTGTTGATAATAACGACATTGACTCTGCAAGACAGTGTTTAATGAATGGTGCCAATCCGAACATTTGGGATACTAGAGTTAAGGTCTGGAGCATGATTCATCTTGCCTTGTATTATCAAAATCCACAAATGGTAGAATTGTTAGTTAAATTCGGTGCAGATATAAATGCCAATTGCGATGGCATTCCGCCTCTTTCGAAAGCTGTTTACGACAAGAATTTTGAATGTTTTAAATTACTTCTCGAACTTGGGGCAGATATAGAGCTTGCTCAATGCGCAATTAAATACTCGGGTACTCCGGAGATGCGACAACTTGCAAAGCAGTATTCTAAACGATTCATTCCCTTCAAGAATTTCTGAATTCCAATAAGGAGTCCGCTATGAACAAATATGTGATTATTCTACTTTCTATATTTGTAATGACGGGTTGCACAAACCGCAATTCAAAATCTGAATCCACATCTGGCATGTCTCAGTTCATTGATAACGAAATAATTGCTCCCGGCGATGGACAACACTTTTCCAACTCCAGAAGAAACCAACATAACGGAAATAGCTGCTGAAACAGTTCCCGGATGCCTTAATATAAAAATGCCTTTTTGCGAGGTCTTCGTATCTGACGACGATTGCGACCCGAAACTTATCGAGTACCATTATAAACCCGGGGATCTACTCTACAGGATTAATCGTACCCAATACGATACGATAGAGTGTTATTATACCGAAGAAGAGTATAGGCATGCTCACGATCCCAAGGATTGCTTTGAAGTTCAGAATGAGGGCAAAGGATGCATCATTGATGACTCTCCAATCTGCAACTTAATGCTTGACGAACGTGATTGCACGGTCAGTTATACGAGGGCCTATTGCGACGAACGCCTTTTGGAACTCAATAAACAAGTTGGCGATTCACTCCCTGGAATCTGGAATTCACACAAAAATCAGATCGATTGTTTCTACACACTCGAAGAGCGGAGTCGGTTCTTAAAAAAGCATGAACTGGAATGTAAATCTGGATTCAAAGATTTGGATAATATATGCTTTGCACAGCGAAAAAATAATTCTGTTAGCAACTATTGAATAAGTGTATAATCAGCCTGGCCGTTTAGGCGAGCGATTTTTTTTATCACTCAGAAGGAATTCACCATGCTCCCACTTATCCCTATCATCGCCATTGCCTCATCGGCAGCCGTTCTTATTCACCGCAAACTTAAGCGCAATGCGCGTGAACACAGTCATGAACATTTGATTCAATTTGTCCAAAAAAATCATATTCCTGTCGACGACGAGGGCAACTTTAATCCGGACACAATCCTTTCAGACGGATTGCCTCTCCTATTTTCTTGGTTCTCAGATTCTGAGCTGCTCGTTTCGCTTCTTGAATATGGCGCAAATCCGAATATTTGTGATACCTCTGGTACCCCCGCCATTGTTTATGCCGCAAAAAAGAATCGGATCGAAGCTATCTCAACGCTATTGAAATATGGCGCAAATCCCAACGCCATGGATTCAGACGGAAAAACGGCGATTTTTCACACGACGTATGAAAGTATTATGAAGATGCTCATCAAAGCCGGCGCAGATATAAATGCCTTAGACACCACCGGCAAAACAGCTCTGTTTTATTCTTTTGCCAATCAAACCACGCGAGATCTCGTAAATTTGGGTATTGATGTCAGTGTTATGGATATCGAAGGTCGAACTGCGGCATATTACATTTCTAATCCAGGCGACTTTTATCTCGTCAAATTAATAGAAGAAAACGGCTTGGATCTCAATATAAAGGATAACAATGGAATTTCATTTTATGATTTGTATCCATATTTTAACTCTATCGCTGAATTAAACCATCTATTTTATCGTGCTGTAAGTGATAACATACTTTCTGAGGTTAAAAGCCTCCTTGAGAAAGGCGCAGATCCCAACTACTGTTCTGAAGCAGTCCATGACTGGAATATGATTGATTTGGCAATTTATAATAACAATCCTGAAATGATTGAGTTATTGGTAAGTCATGGAACTGATATTAATAACTCCAAGTTTTCGGTTCCCCCTCTGTCTCACGCGGTTTTCAGCAATGATTTTAAATGTTTTAAAAAGCTTCTTGAATTGGGCGCGGATACGAATCTCGCACGTCTTGCTATCCAATACTCTGGTACTCCAGAAATGAAACAACTTGCGAAGTTGTATTCTAAAGTCTAATAATATATGTAGGTTATAATCTGTCACGGATACTCTGAGCAAATAATTATTCCCGGGCACGCAGCAAAAATGAATTTGCTACTCGTCAAAATAGTTAATTATTCAGAGCTTCTTTAATCACTCAAAAGGAATTCATCATGCTTCCACTTATCCCTATCATCGCCATTGCCTCAACCGCAGTCGCTGTCTTATACCCCAAATACCTAAAACATGTCCGCAAAGACATTCGTAATGACAAACTTCATGCTTTAGTTGATTATGCAAAGAAACACGATTTCGAAGTTCCTGTTAACGACGACGGCAGCTTTAATCCGAACACGATTCTCTCAGATGGATTGCCTCTCCTGTTTCATTTCATCTCAAATGCTAAGTTGCTAGTTTCTCTCATGGATTTAGGCGCAACTCCGAATCTTTGTGATACCTCTGGCAGGCCAGCCATTGTTTATGCCGCAAAAAAGAATGAGAGCGAATCTGTTTCAGCGTTATTGAAGTACGGCGCAGACCCCAACGCCAAAGATTCCAAGGGAAAAAACGGTATTTTTCATACGCAGTATTGGACTATTTTGAATAAACTCATCACTGCGGGTGCAAACTTGAATGCGGTTGACTGTACCGGAAAAACTGCCCTGTTTTATTCTTTTGCCAACGGCACCACAAAAGATCTCATTAGGTTTGGTATTGATGTCAGTGTGAAGGATGTCGAAGGTCGAACCGCCGCATTTTATATTACTGGTGAAAATGACTATGTTCTCGTCAACCTACTCAAAGAGCATGGGTTGGATCTCAGTATAAAGGATAACAATGGAATTTCCTTTTATGATTTGTATCCAAATTTTGAGTGTCAATACAACTTAGATCATAGATTTTACCTCGCAGTTCGTGATAACGACTTCTCTAAAGTCAATTACCTCCTTGCACAAGGCGCAAATCCCAACCACCATGAGGAGCAAGACTATAATATGATTATTGTGGCAATTCGTAACAGTAATCCTGACATGATTGAGTTGTTGGTAAATCATGGAACTGATATAAATGACAACTTACACCGTGTACCGCTTGATTGCGCTGCCTCTCTTGGTGATGTCGTTTGTTTTAAAAAGCTTCTTGAATTGGGTGCCGATCCATCCTGCGTAAAACATCGCTTTGAGTGCGGCTCACTAAATTACCAAATGGAGACGATTTTGAAGCAATTTATCAAAAATTAACGATTCTGTTACTTTTCAGACCTCTCGATTTCCTTCAAATGCTTGTATAATCCCCCGCGCCATTTGGCGCTGCTACCGCTACCGTTTTGGTTCAATGCAAACTCAAAAGTCATTCAAAGAAAGTTGCCCTTAATAAATTAGCTCTCCACAAATCAAATAGCTATTTAAAAAGTATTACTCTCGAGATTTGAACGTCGAAAAATCATGATGTATTTGATTCCAAACAATCCCTACCTCGCCATACGGCGATTCACATAATCCGAGTTCCATCATGCTTCCACTACTCCCTATTATCCCTATCATTGCTGCCGCCGCTTCCGCAACGCTATTCGTTCGGCACAAACTCAAGAACCATGCAAAGAACGCCAATTTCGCCAAATTGCTCGACTTCGTTAAATTATGGCATATCCCTGTCGATGAAGAGGGCAATTTCAATCCGGATGCTTTGCTCGAATCGGGTTATCCTTTGTTATTCGGTCTCTTCTCCAAGCCGGAATTGCTTCCCCCTCTCCTGGAATATGGTGCCAATCCGAATATCTGTAATGCTCATCGAATCCCCGCGATTATTTATGCCATTTCTATGACGACCGAAAATACGGTCGAAATTGTCTGCACCCTCCTCAAATATGGTGCAAATCCCAATGTCATGGATCCCGAGGGAAAGCCGGCGCTTTTTTATGCCGTGAAAAATGCCGATCGCGAATTGATTTCTTTGCTGATTGATCATGGGGCAGACGCAAGCGCACAGGATGCCACTGGAAAAACGTGCCTGTTTTACGCCACCAATACAGAATGCATCGCACGCATTCTCAGAAGTGTAAATGGAATTATCAATGTTCAGGATATCGATTCCAAATCGGCATTATTTTACGCCAATAGCCCCGAAGTCATGCAGATGCTTTTCTTCAATGGAATAGATCCAAACATTCAGGATAATCTTGGCCAGACCGCGTTGTTTACTGCCTCAACCCCCAAACAGGTCAAGACGCTCATTGAAGGCGGTGTCGATCCCAATATTCGCGACAATCAAGGCAAATCCGCCATTTTTTACATAAACGAAAATCCTGCACTGCTCGCCTTAAGTCAGTGTAATGCCAATATCGATGTGACCATTCAGGATTGCGATGGCCACACTGCGCTCTATTATCAGACCGATGAAAATCTTATACTTCAGTTCGCATCCTTTTATTTCCTCAATGGACACCGGGAACTGATTAACGATCTCAATTTTGAAGGCAGACTCCCCATTTCTTATATCAAATCCCCCAATAAACTTCGACAAATGATCAAATGGGGCGCAGACATCAACTGCCGTGACAGCTTTGGCCGTCACATCCTTTTCTATCTCACGGACTATATCATACTTGACAGTGGTTCTAATCACAATTCAGTATTATCAGTACTGATTAATTCAAATTGCAATCCCGATATCCGTGATCTTAACGGTGAACTGGCCCCAGCCGCCAAAATCCTTAAAAAGCAGGCTTTGCTCAATTCCTTATCCAAAAAACATATTACGCTTGACAGAGCTCTCAATATGCACCAGTACGATCATCTGAAAACTTTCATGGAATTAGGCGTCGATCCAAACTCCAAATTTTCTGAATATCAGACCGTCCTCACTAAAGCTATCAGCCTTAATGATGAAAAACTCATTGAAATTCTTCTCACCCCCGGCCTCGATGTCAATGTCCCAAATTCGATGGGCAATACCCCCCTTATGCTCGCCATTAAACGATACTGCCCCGAATCCTGTGAGCTCCTCCTCAAAGCCGGTGCTACCGTCACTGCCGAGTGTTTTAAAACCGCACGGTATCTGGGCCATCCACAGATTATCCAGTTATTATGGCAGTATGCACCTGAATTTAAAGGCAATTATCACGATTATATGACGCTCGAAATGCGCAAAATATATAATGAATCTATCAATTCCGAACTCAATAAAGTCTATAATTCCGAAAAACTGATATTTGATCCGGAACTGGACTTTGGTACCATCTATACGGATTACCTTTCCGTCAATGAACTCTCCAAAGCCATTCAGTACCATGACACTGCAGCTATCATTTATATGATTCATAAAAATATCGAAGAAAAAACTCTCGATAGCTTCCTTTACCAAACTGATGTTATCAACACCGCCATCAATGTCAATGCCCCCGATATCGTCTCAGTCCTTTGCAAATACGGCATCCTAAAGTCTTATCAGACGAGTTTCTATACCAATCCCCTTATCGTTGCCATCAACAATAACCGGCTCCAATGTGTCGAAGTTTTGCTCCATTATCTCCGTCCAGATGATAACTGCGTATCCACTAATCCAAGAATCATGGCTTTGCTCAAACAAAGCGTGAAAAAATAGGCTCTGTTTAATAAGCATGGATATGCGTAATATGAAGAACAATCGATAAATGTTGATAAATCGCCCTGAAAGGGCGAAAGATTTTAGCGCATAGGCGACACCGCCCCAACGCGATAGCCGTGCCCATGGTAGAGACGTGTGGTTCACATGTCTCTCTCAAACGCACGGCGTATCGGCCACGGATGACGAAAAATCGCGCATTTGCGCACGGTTGGCCGTTCTCGCACAAGATGCGCTAAAACAGATCGATGATCGACAATACGCCGAGGGCTTTGTGCAACGCCATCCCGACGTGAAAACGATTCGTTGTTACGGCGTGGCATTCTGCCGTCGCTGG
Organism: Myxococcota bacterium; assembly: GCA_045597285.1. Classification (GTDB taxonomy): domain Bacteria; phylum Myxococcota_A; class Bradymonadia; order UBA4248; family UBA4248; genus UBA4248. The sequence continues at coordinate 1,331 of JAZODZ010000323.1, read as the reverse complement.
GTTGAGATCGCGATGAAGGGGTAGGGAATTTGGGCGCGGCCTATGCGCAAAGCGCATACAGCCTGCGTGCTCGCCTATGCGCAAAGCGCATACAGCTCGCTGCGGCTGGCTATTTGCCATCGCGCCGTAAGTCCGCAGCGATGGCAAATACGCCGCCGTCTGATTTCATTCGTCCTTCACAAACCGCTTGATCTCGCATTGATGTTCGTTTGTCTTTTCATCATAATTCACGGCGACCAATAATAAATCGCCCTGATATTTATCCATCACATTAAAGTATTGTTTATTCTCAATTTGTTTCAAGGCCGCGCCAGTAGTGTGATTGCGCTTGAGTTCGACGATCATCGCAGGAACATTGGGAATATAAGGAATAAACACGACATCGGCATATCCCTTACCCGTCGGAAGCTCGCTGATAATCGTATAACGCGTGTTGGCATAAAAATATGCAAAACGAATTGCGCATTGCAGACAGGCTTCGTGGTTATATCGCTGTCGGCTTATGAGTTGTTCGTGTGCCGCAGATAAAGCGTCTGCTACGGCCTGACTGTCCCCCTCATTTGTTTTGTCCAATAATAATTTTGAATTGTTTACAATCTCAATGGCTTTTGCATAATCGGAATCATCTTCGATGGCATAGATCCATTCCGAGCGGATTTCGTTGTTCGGAATATAACATTGTTTTGTAATGCTATCATAAGCCAGATAGCCAAGGTGAATGAGGTAGGCAAAAACAGCGTCCTTGGAATGAAAATCCGTCATTGTGTTCAGGAATTTATCCACATTTACATCGATATGCCCGCCGGCAATCATTGTTTTGACATCATCCTTGATGCCCTCAAAATTCATCGAAATATAAGTTCTGATTGAATCGTAAGAGCCCGTTTTGGTCCAGTAATCGCCGAATTTTCGGCTTGCCATGGCCTGTACGACGGATTTGGGATTATAGATTTCCAATGTATTGTCGAGAAAATCCAGTTTATATCCATTATACCAGCGCTTGCATTCCTCAAAATCCAAATGATACTGTTCACACAAGGATCTGGTTTCTTCCTCGGTAAAACCGACAAATTCCGACAGCTGCATGGCATCCGTCATGGTATATTCGGTAAACAGATTGAGCTTCGATTGAATTCTATCGCGCACGACGGGCAGAATCCCCGTCAGATAGACGAGCGCAAAAGCGGGGGCGAGATTGATATTTTTGAACATGCCGTTCAAAAAAGCCAGATAGGGATCGAATATCGACGCCCTGACCTGTTCGCGCACGAGCACGTCGTATTCGTCCAGTATCATCACGAACTGTTCGCCGGTTTTGGCATAAACGCGCT
>JAZODZ010000322.1:0-21167 GCA_045597285.1 Myxococcota bacterium | reverse complement strand
CACCCCCTGTCGTGGCAACGGATTCCGCATCTGACCAAAGCTCCGACACGCCTTCGGAGTGGTCGCTTCCTGCCGATTCCTTACTCGCTCAGGCACTCGACGCCACGCCCCCCATGCGTGCATCCTTCGCCAAAAAACTTGCCGAATCCCCTGAAGAACTCATCCTTATCGACGAGTGGATTAAAAATACCGACATCGATGCCCCCAAGAATCTCATACTTAAACAGATTCTTCTCGCCATGCCGCTTTCTGTCGCCGGCCCGCGTCTCGTCGAACTCGCTAAAAAATCCCGCTCTTCCTCAATTCAGAACGATTGGAAAAAGTGGCTACAAAACTATCCCGATGCCTACGCTTCCGTTCTGCGGGCATGGCTCAAACTCGTTCCGCACGATTCCGCACAGTTTCTCCACCTGCTCGAAGATTACGGCAAGTTAAAACCCGATGACGCACTCGATGTTTGGGCACAACTCAACGCCAATTTTCCCAGTCGTGAACTCGGCTCGCTCGCCTCTCTAAACCTTGATAATCCTCAATGTAAGGCCGCGATTATCCACCGTCTCATCGCGGTCTGGACACAAATGAAAGGCAACACTCCGGATGCATCCCCCGATGATCCAGTCATACTCAGGCTTATGGGCGTCTATGCGAAATGCCATTCTGCCTCCGATCAGCCCGAAACGTCCATGACCTGCGTTCAACGCCGTGCCGATACATCATCGCCATTCCCAGTTGAAATCCAGCCCGATGAAATCACGACGCTTTCCGAAATCGTCGATGCGCTCCTCAATGCCGGGCTTTCGCGGCGCATCGTCGCCATCGATTTCAGCAAGGGATGGCCGCTCAAACAGAAACAAATCATCGATGCCTATGAGTCCGCGAAAAACACGACTGAAAAAGCCCATGCACTTCGCGTTCTTCACGCTCTGTGTGACGAAAATCAAAGCAGCCGGCTTTTGAATGCATTGACAAAAGGCGATGAAACACTCCGTCTCGAGGCCGCATCCATCATTGCGGATTACCCGCAGGATGCCCCCGAACTCGATACCCTGATGACGGCTTTTAATAAGGAAATCTGGCCCGAAACGCAGTTCAAGCTCTATCAAGCCATCGTCGCTCGCTCGACTTCCGGCACCGAAATACGCGCCCTTCAAAAAGAGATTTTCCTCGATTCCAACCGCTCCGAGTCCATGCGCCTTGCCGTCATGAACGACCTCGCTAAATCCGATTCCAATGCCATCACGCTCGACGACATGGCGCTTCTCATCCAGAACGAAGCCCCGATTGAACTCATTGCCTCTGTTTCTGAACATCTATATGCGACGCAACCGCAATCACGGCCAAAACTGCGCACATGGATTCAGGCACAGCAACCCTTTAATCGCCGCTTATTCTCTACGTTTGCGCGTTTCGTCAACATCGATTCAAATGAAAAAGATCCCTCGGCACTCGATCTCATGCGCAATGTCTGTGCGACGGCCGTGGAACAGGAAAACCTCCTTCTCCCGTGCCTGAATTATATGACCGACAATGCCCAGACAGACGATGATCGCGAACTGCTTCAAAAGCTGCAGCAACGAAAGAATCAGGTCGATGCGATGATGAACCTCGAGTTCGCGCTTTAGTAGGCACGAGTCTATTGTTCTGGCCATAATTAGGCGTAGGCACGTGTCGTGACACGTGCCCGCAGCGTACCGCAGATAGCCGCGGTGACGAGTCCATCCCACAAAAAAAGCCGCGGCGTATCGCAGATAGCCGCGGCGGGCACGCCGTATGTCAATAGGCGTGCCGACAAAAAAATCACGACAAAATGGTCGCAACTATTCAGGTCATTCGTGAACTGAACTGTTACCAATTACCACTTGTTCCAATGAACATTAGACGCATCGTATTTGTCTTTCGGTGCCGGATTGGCCGCGGGATGCCCGACCGGAATCACGCAGAACGGAATGATGTTTTCGGGCAGGTCGATCACGCTGCGAACGGCATTGATGGCTGCCGGATTCGGATGCACGCCCGTCCAGACTGCGCCTAAACCAAGGGCTTCCGCAGCAAGAAGCAGGTTTTCGGTGGCTGCAGAGCAGTCCTGAATCCAGAAATCGGTCATCGGCGAAGGAAGGGCACGGCTCAAATCGCCGCATATCACGATCCCGACGCCCGCGCTTTTCAGCATTTTGGCATACGGCAGCTTGTCGGCCAGCGCGTCTTTTGTCGCGGCATCATCCACAACGATATAAACCCACGGCTGCGAATTCATTGCCGAGGGCGCGGCCATCGCCGCTTTCAGAAGAATGTCGACCGATTCCTTGTCTACAGCTTCGCCCGTGAAGGAACGAATGCTTTTGCGATTCATCAAAGCCTTAATCACACCATCCATATCAACCTCCTGTTCATCTGTCCAAACCGACAGGTTTAATCACACCAAGCCACTGACCTCAGTGGCAAATCAATTATTATTCTCATCGCCTTCAGGACGTGCACGTCGTCCACGGCCGCGTCGCCCTATTTCACGGGCGATATTCTCGTCTAATTTATCCGTGCCACGAAGATTCATCCCCTCGAAGTCGCGTCTCATGCCGTGCTCGCCACCACGTCCATCGGGCGCAGGACGACGTCCGGCCCCAAATTGCGGACGAGGACGATCCCCACCCTCACCATCAAACGGAGGCCGTTCTGGACGGGCACCATCCATACGACGGCGTTCAAATCGAGAGCCGTCTTCCGGACGCTCGGGCGGCTTGTTGTCGCCTGCCTGAAGTTCACGGGCTTTCTGCGCATCCTCTTCGAGGACTGTCGCCGTTTCAGGCGCATTTTTCTCCGGCTCCGTCTTCTTCCTGGCGTCTTTCTTTTTGTCGTCCCCCTTATTTTCCGCGCCTTTCGCATCATCTTTCTTTGCCGGAGCGGGAACTTCCGCAACAGGTTCGGGAATCGGCGTGCCGCAGTCCATCTTCGGTTTCTTCGTCGTGCCGGTCACTTCCAGATGAATCGATCCATCGTCATGCTTTTCGCAAAGCTGATAAATCGCCTTCATGTTGTTCTCCGTCACCCATTCTTCGGACGGAAAAATGTCTGCCCGGATATCGATCTGAGGGAACGGCGTGTCCTTCGTCTTCAGCCCCATCTCGCCTGTTACGTTCAGCGAAATGTCGGGCCCGTCTGATGTCAGGCTGTGGATGTAAACGCGGTTCTTCTTTATCTCCACATTCGCCTTGATGTTTCCGAATACCGTGAACGGAACCTCGATATACGGCACACCCCCCATATTCAGCTTGATGCGCTTGGGACACATCGCCGTGTTCGCAGCCGTCATGTCGAGCTGGAGTTCGGCCATCTTTGACTTTTCCAGCACTGTCCGCAGCTCGAAATTGAGCATCCCATAAATCTGCATCTTCGTCAGATTCGACAGCAGAGCGAATTCATTCATCGAAATGTCGGTGGCTTCCGCCGTTACTTCCATATTCCCGTTCTGGGACTTTAAATCGCCCGTGATCGTGCCATCCTGAATCTGCAACTCGAACTTGCCTTCGGGCTTGCCCTTGATGCTCTTGAAAACCTTTGGTTTGACGACGATTTTGTCGATGATAACCGCTTGGTCTTCGACATACGGCGCACACCAGAATCCGTTGAATTCACCGCCTGCCGTCGCAAACTTCTCATCGACCGCCTCGGCATTGCGCGGTTTCATCTGAAAATCCTTCACCGTCGCATTCAAAAGCGGGCTGATGGAAAGATCGCCGATCTCGACCGTCTGCTCGTATTTCAGCTGTTTTTCCAGTGTCTTTTCTACGTAATGACGAATCGCTTCCGTCGGCAGCATGAGAAATATCGACACGATGAAAACGACGATAAACAGAGCGATTACCCCAATGATACTCAAAAATTTACGTCGCATTTTGTTCCTTCAGTCGATAAGAAATGAGCGTAATCGATACCGTCATTTTCGTTTCGGAACCGCTGTTGTTACTCGTCCGATTCATATTGATATGGCGCATATAAATCGGCGTTTCCAATTTTTCCAGCTCGACAAGATATTCCAGAAACTTGTCGTAATCGACGCCTTTCAGCGTCACTTCGATTTCCTGTTCTTCCGCACCGGAATCATCGCTCGTCTTTTTGGCATCCTTCGGCGTTACCGTCACGTCAAACCCGAGGTTTGATGCCATGCTCGACAGCTTTGCGACGACCTTTGCATCCGCTTCCATCAGCATCTGCTTCATTGCCTCTTTCCGGGCCATGTTCTGCTTATAAAGCCCCTGGTTTTCGGCAATATATGCCAATGATTTGCGATACCCTTCGGTTTCCGCAATCTGGGCTTTAATCGCGTTATTTTTGACGTTAAAAACCGTGAAAATAATCAGAATGGTAATGACGACGATCGATCCGACGATCAAGCCGCGCTCGCGGGGTTGCAGCCCCTCCCATTTTTCGCCAGCCGATTTCTGAACTTTGACAAGGGCTTCTGGATTACTCACTGTCGCCTCCCATTTTGCAGTGATTGGCATCGATCCTCAACGTAAAGCTCGTGCGGCCATTCTTTTTCGATGTCTTCGGTTCCTGAATTTCGTTGGGAAAACACTCATACGTCTCCAGAAGCTGCATGAACCTCGGAAGCCCGTCGTCCCCGCTTACTTCCCCGCGGATCGTCACTATCTTGCGCTGCGTGTCGATATCGAGGCTGTTCAAATCCATTTCCACATCCGCCAGATTGTCGTTCACATTCATCGATATCCATGCGAAATGCGTAAACGCCGTCCTGACCGGAATAAACTCAAACCCGACGCTCGACGAGATTTCAGCCTCGATCTGGTTGTAATTGAGCATCTTCTTGCCGAAAATGTTCTGCGTCGTCTCTTCGAGTGTCGCCTTCAACATGTCGTGTTCCGCCTTGATCGCTTTCTCTTTTGTCGAGAACATGAACACGAGTGAGATAATGACTGCGAGCACGCAACAGGCGATGAGCCATTTGTGATCCTGGAGATAGGCGAGACTGCCTTTGTGGGCAAGAGTTCCACGACGGAGATTGAGGGGGCACAGGCCGTCGATATTGGCGGCCGCAGCAACCGCTACCGAAACCGCATCGATGTCCATCGCGAGATCGTTGATAATGCTCTGCGATATCGTTTTGCTCACCGGCATGCCGATTTTGCAACGGACTTCGAACAGGGCTGAAAGCCATTCCGCAAGCCCGCATATCTTCGATCCGCCGCCGCAAAGATAGACGCATTCGGGCTCGATACGGCTCGTCGCCACGAAATTCGAAAGCGTCTGCCGCACTGCCGTCAAAAGAACCTCGAACCCACGCGAACAGGCTTCGCTCAACTCGACGGGATTGAGTTCCGTCGGTGCAATGCGCCCAGCCGCCATATTCTTATCGTAAACCTGGCGCTCATGCCCGGGAACCGCCAAAAATCCAGACTGTTCCTTCAGAACTTTTGCGGCTGCAGCCGACAGATTAAACGCGTTCATCAACGATTCATCGACACCGCTGCTGCCAAGTTTGAACGATCGCGTCAGCTCGACTTCGCCATTCACCACGACCGCAAGCATGGACGTCGTATCCCCGATATCGAGCATGCACCACACGGGGCAATCGGGCGTCAGAACCGTCTTCACCGAATAGTTCAGTGCTTCCGTCGCCGGAATCGCCACATGCGGATCCAGCTGCGCCTCTTTCATCAACCCCAATATCTTTGCCAGAGGCTCGCGAGGATAATTGATCGCGTGGATATCATATCCGTCCTCGGCTTCCTCGCCCTCGGCTCCTGGCTTCCCGGGAATCTTTTTGCCGACCTCAAACGATATCTGCGTGCTGTCATTCACGTTCCAGATATCCATCAGGTTCTGCGGCAGAACCTGCTCGATGATCTTCGGATCGTTGAACGGCATCACCTTGTGCAGTGACATCGATACCGTCGGATCGAGCGCCAGACCTATCGCATCCACCTGAAGTTTCTTGTATTTCTCCAGACGGCCAGATAGCTCTTCGAGGCCTTTCCTCAGCACATTGTCATCTTCGCCTGATTCTATCGCCACCGATGAAAGTTCCAGCACGTTCACCGGCACGTTCAACCCCGACACGCTGCATACCGCGTATCGTATCGAAGTCGCATTGATGTCTATTCCAATCGTTGTATAGGACATGAATTTCGCTGTCCAAACTGTGACGGCTGATCACTCAGCTCGGGGTTGATGAATTTATGCCGCCGCAACGGCTTGTTCGATTAGTATTCACGCCAGTAAAGGTATTGACCGCCCGTCGTGTTGAAGTCTATCACGGTCGTCAGGGTGCGCTTCGTACCGCCGTATTCCCCGACCGCCTCCACCCGGAACACACGCGGACTGTTCGTCGTAATATTCTGGTATAGCTTGCTCGTGTTAAACGTCAAATTTGACAGGCCAAGACTCGCCTGCGTCATCGTCAATATCTTATCACCAAACATCAGATACGCAGTTGGAGAATACATTAAAAATTTCGGAAGCTGTTCCGAATCCGTCACCAATGCCGTCAGAACCTTGTTGAACTCCGAAACATTGCGGAATGGAACGACCGTCCCGTTCGGGACGACGCCGGGAATGACCGACGTCTGATTCTCGACCGTATAAAGGTAAAGCAGGTTCATCGGGTTCGACACGAACTGCTGATATCCTTCCAGCCCCATCGCAAGCGCCAGAAGCTGCGTGCCGATGTTCTGATCCGCACATGCCCAGATTCTGTTGTCCTTGTTGCTGTTGCTGTCCGTTTCGACCGCATTGCAAAGCACCGAATACAACACCTTCGCCGATGCCAGATTGACGTTCACTTTTTCGACGGGATAAACCGTCAGCGTATCGCGGAACGCCTCCATGACATCGTCGCCAAAACCTGCCACTTCATACAGTTCATCGATCGTTGTCAGCTTTGCATTCTTAACCTGATATTTCTTGCGCTGATCCACATACAGGCTCGTCTCGTCGCCGCTCGACTCTTCCAGCACGCATTCATTCGTGATGAACGTCTTTTCGCTGTCCGTATCCACCCAGTCGATCATCGCAGCCAGCAATTCCATGCGCGTGAGCCTTCCACCTTCGCTTGCCCGCGTGTTGAAAAGCTCGTCATATTCCGTATTCGCCATCATCATGCACAGCGCGTACAAATCTTCCTGACTCACGCCGGAACTGAATTTGTTCAGGTTGATGCGCCCCTCTTCGGGTGTCACCTTGACCGAATAATCCCCGGAATCGTCGCTCATCGCGTCGACGCCCGCCTCGTAAAGGTTAAAGCTGGCAATCGTGTGGTTCGCATTCGGCACATCGACGCTCACGATCCCCGTCTTGAACGGTTGCACCAGAATGTCCATGATCGTGTGCAGCTGGAAATTCGACTTCTTCAAACGTTGCCCAAAAAACTCGTCCTGTTCGAGCTCATATTGGTACGTGAGCATCAGACGACCGAGATTTAACGCGCTTTTCGCCTTGTAATACGCCTTCAAATCGTCGCGCACATTCGCCGAAATCGAATAGCTGACCTGGCTGTTCATAAAGCCCGAAAGCACCATCGAGCTCATCACGGCGACATACGTCAGAACCATCAGCAACGCCACGCCACGGCGCTTGCCACTCCCCTTCTTCGGAACCACGCGCCCGTTCAGAAGCTCCCAAAAATGCGCACACCCGCGTGCTATTTTCAAATACCGTGTCTGATTCATGGCTAAAATTCCAAAGCTTTTGTCAGATGAATCTGCGCCTGTGTCGTGATCAGCATCGGATCGTCCCCGCCCAACGGATCGTCGATCTCGATCTCAATCTTGATTCGGCTCGGCAGACGGCCTTTGTAATCCGAATGTTCCGTGTCCCACGAATCCACCCAGCCATCGTTGCCGACTGCCATTTCCGCCTTCTCATCGTCCCAATACTGGAGCCGAAAACTCAGCACGTGATCGAGCAGCGGCAGTATCGTCCCGCCCCTCGTGAAATCGTCGTTGATCGGTGCCTGTTCGCGCCGAACGAGATACGTTTCCCAATCCCCCTCTTCGTTCTTCATATCCTTGATAAAATACGATATCTCGCTTTGATCCCCCACCTTTTCATTGCGGAACATCCGAACATAGCCCATGCTCGTAAAATCCACGCGGTTCTCGTCGCCTAAAAATCCCGTCTTGTAACGGATTTCCGTCTGCGAGTCGTCGTCGCCGTGCTTCGTGATAAACGCCGTCGAAATATCGCGAACCATCTTGTTCACGGCCTGTTCCACGCCATGAAGCCGTTCGTTGATTTCCTGCATCCGTTCTTGGCTGTCAGCCGCCACCGAAAAGGATCCCCAGCTGATGGCCATGACGCCCGCGAGCAGCGATACGACGATCATGATCTCGATAAGCGTCATGCCCGTGCGTGCCATTTTTTTATGGAACGGGGGGATCGCGTTTGCGGCAGCCTCTGTCACCGACGCCATTTCCATACCGCAGTCCACACTGGCCGCCGTTCCATCTTTCGACAGATCGCTGCCGCATACCGCTTCATCCCCCCGCGCGGCTATTGCATACGCCGCTCCCCCCGTGCATCCAAAACGGGGTGCGCCGTGAACTTTGTGTTGTTTTACGCCCAGGCTCATCATTTCTCCTCACTCCCCGTCTTTGCTATCCTATCGGTTTCGTCTTCTTCACCGGTGCCTCTTCCCCGGAATTCGAACCGCCAGTAGACTTCGTGCCCGTCACTGAAGAACCGCTCACCCCCGAAGCCTCGTCGACTTCGAGAATCACGACAAACTGCGATACGGTTAACGTCTGTTCCACGCCGAGATAATCCCACGATGTCGTCAGTGTGATCTTCCGGACGCGCTGCCCGAGCTGGTTGATAATCGTCGGCATGAAACTCACCATCATCGGCAGAAACTGCGTGATCGTCGTGTTGCCGCTCAGCGTGCCGCTCTCATCGCCCGTGCCGTAAATCTGGTTCGTCACGCTTTCGACAAATGTGTTCGCGGCATCGTCCGAAAGCTCAATCGACTGGATCTTCGCATCCCAGAAAATATCGTCATAACCTTCTTCACTGAAATCGCCATGAAGCTCTTCGGCGTAATTCTCCTTAACACCTTCTTTTGCGATGGTGCGGGATACCTCGTATTCGATATCCTGCATTTTTGCCCGCGTCAGCATCGTCACGACGGACGTGTTGTTTGCATATCCCATCAGCCGCATCGACGTCGATTCCGTTCCAAGCAGAATCGTCATCGACATCGCAAGGATGAATATCGCGATCATCAATTCGAGAAGTGTAAATCCACGGCGTTTCATCGGTCTTCTTCCTCTTCAAAGAACGAAGATGAAATCTCCGTTTTCCCCGGCTGGACTGTCGACTGGCCGGTCAATGGGTTTACGATAATCGTGTAATACACGCCCTCTTCAAGGCCATCGCGAGCCGCCTGATCCCCGAGGTAAATCACGCTGCGTTCGACAAAGCCATTCGCAAAAAAGTTAATCGTGCCCACATCGTCTGTTTGAATCTCATCGTGATGGGATGTCATCAGGCCGACGAAAAACACTTCGTCATCAAGCTTGGCATCATCGCCGGAAAGAAACATGTCATCCTCGACGGGCTCACGCGTCACCGTCCCAAAACGCATATCTTCATCATCCATGCGCTGCGAGCGTTTCGCTCCCGACAGACTCCCGGATGTGACCGATTTCATCGTCTTTCCGTTCAGCGTATCCACGCTCAGCCCACCGAACACGTCCAGCTTTTCGACCTGGAACGTCCCATCCTCGAAATTCAGCTTCATCTGAAGCGTCGTATTCGACGTTGCCGCCAGATTGAACGTATAGCGGATCGCAGAACTCACCCTCAGTGCCTCGCCACGAACGTCCGCCTGGCCAAGCACGCCAAAACCTGCCGCTGCTACACCCATCAGCGTGGCAATCAGCACCACAACAATCATGATCTCGATGAGCGTCATGCCGCTGCGGTTAAGATGTCTAAAACGTGTAACCAACATTCAGTGTAAACCCGCCAAGTGGATCGCCGCGATGGCGATTCAATAAAAATCCATAGTCTATTACAATCGGCGGTATCGATTCGCTTATCAGCCATCGAAGCCCCAATCCCGCCGTATAGCGCATCTGATTGACAAAGAGTTCTTCCGCAAACTCTTTCGCCGAATAATGCAGAGGCTGATACTGTGTTAACGCGCCCATATCCAAAAATATTGCACCATAAAGCCCAATACTTTCCCAAATCGGGAATCGGATTTCCGTCGTAAAATTGAACAGCACCTCGCCACCTGCCGCTTCGTTGCTTGCGACATTTGGCGTGATGTCGTTAATCAATCGCGGCCCAAGCGCCTCGTTATCATAACCGCGCATATTCAGGCCGCCCAAAAAGTAGCGATCCGTGTACGGCAAATCCATGCCTTCCGGCATAAAGCTCAGCCCAAGATGCAGATTAAAGGCAAGCGTATAGTACTTCAAAAAAGTGTAAATATACGAGAACCTGGCCTCAGGACGAACATACCAGCTCCAGTTCCCTGTAATGTCATCGCGGAACGCCGCCACCTTGACTTTGCCTTCCGTGTAATAACCCGATTTTGGCGAGAGTGGATTGTCGCGTTTGTCGTAACTCACACGCGGTGTAAGGGAGATAATGCGTTCGCCGCCGGCAAACGGGCAGCTCATGCCCCACGTCACAGGATAACACGCGTGATAGTTGCTGATATCGCCGCTCACATCGATTCCGAACGATGATTTTTGGGAATGCGCATATTCGATGGCCAATGCCGAGAAAAGCCCGTAGTCCGTCGTGTACTGCGCCTCGAACAGGAAGCCCTGTTCTTCCTTGTTCGTATCCGGAATATAGCGCAAATCGTAATATAACTGGCCGACGAGGTTCACATTCCGCGCCACGAGTGACGGTGCTGTCAACGTGATAAGCGCAAAGAAATTCTGGTTGAACTTTTGGGTAAAAACGATCTCACCATCTCGGGAAACACGTGCCTCCGGCATCAAAAGGGCGCGAAGTTCCATGCCGGAACCGCCGATATTGGCCTCGACATACTCGATTTCGCCGCTCAGAATCGCATCGCCGCTCGTGTACTGAACGCCGAATGCGACATCGAACCAGCGTGGCTCGCCTTCTTCCAGATTCACGACAATCGGGACATTCCTTTCCGCCGTCGATGTCGAGTCATCGCTCTCAGACTTTGTCGTCAGATCATCGTCCACGCCGATGATCGTCATCGTGGCCGTCTTATAAATCGTCCGCCGTCGGAAATAACCTCTCGAATCGATGACTTTGTTGATATCGAATGTCTCACCATCCTGGAATGTAATATCGCGCTCGACAACCCATCCCTTGGTGTTCACGTGACCGTGCACAAACACATCGCCAAACGCATATTTCGGCCCGAGCGTGACATCGTATTCCACATCGACATCCGTCCCCGTGATGCCGTTTGCAAGGCGGCACTCAGGATTCTCGGGATCGTCATCCTCATACTGATAATGCCGCAGACACTGTTCGACGAGATAGCCCTCGCGATTGCGCTTCGTCTCGCATTTGGCCACATCCGGAAAACAGGCCGACGGAAATTCAGCAATTTCGCAGGTTTCCTCGCTGGCCACACTGCCATCCAGGCCATAAGACGTGCAGTGAACGGCATCCGCAACCGTCGCATGTCCCCTGGCTCGAAGCTGTTTTGTGACCGCAGCACGTTCCGCACGGAAGACCGAATCGCTGAATATGTCGTTCTCCGGCTGATCGATCACGACGTCGAACTTGTCATAAAATTCGCGATCTCGGTAACGGATCTGGCGGTGCATAAAGTGCGACTGCGGCCCCTCGTGAACGATAAACTCGAGGCGCACGCGGCGAATTTTCGACTCGTCATCGTCCTTGTCGAGCGCCGTCAATGTCCAACCCGGCACGTCGGCATTCAGATAGCCATGCTCGCGATATAGCTCCACAATCGTGGCGCAGTCATCGGCAATCATCGCATCCTGCGGGTAAGCGCCCGACCCGAATGTCGAATATTCCTTGCTACTGATGGCATTCAAAAGTTCATTGCGGGAAAATGCCGAAATCCCCGAAAACGAAATCTCGGCGATTTCATACCGTTTGCCTTCCTTGATATGGAAGGAAATGACTGGTGCCGTATCCATCGCAACGACATTTCCCTGTTCGTCCGATTCGAGCTTTTTGCGCCTTTTCTTTAGCACGCTTGCACGCGGCATTTCGCCTGTCACTTCAGCACGGTAATAGCCGGCCGAAACATAAGCCTGCGTCAATGCCTCTTCCGAAGCCGTCACTTCGGCATTGTCTACGAATCCGGAATCGGCAAACGTCAGTGCTTCCATCAATTCGGCATCCGAGAGCGAATCATTGCCGTCGAATCGTATTTCCCACCGCATCCCTTCTGTAATATCGAGAAAAACGTCGATCGTCCTGTTCTCACGCATGAACCGCGAAACGAAATCGATCTTGACCTGATAATACCCTTCCTGGTGATAGGCATTCACGACGGCTTCGACGGCATCTTCGATATCGGCTTTTGTTACGACGCCGAAAAACTTGAACTCCGACCGAAAAATATCCTCGATTTCGGCATAATTCTTTGCATGGTGGCCGCGAACGTACACCTTGCCGATAGCATAATCATAAGAATTCTCGGCTCGCACATGCAGATTCACGCGATCCTTTTCGACTTCTTCGATGTCGATATGGACATCTGTATCGAAATACCCTTCCTTGACATATACGCGTTCGAGGCTTTTTTCCTGATCGTCGATAGCCATCCGGATGAGTTCCTCGCGAGAAATGGCATCGACATCCATGCCGCGAAGAAGGGCCGTTCGGGGATACAGGTTGCCACCGGGACGAAGGATCATGCGACGGCGTATCTCGGCTTCGCGCATAGACCCGCGTTCGTCGATGATGACGCGGTTGATTACGGTATGCGGCTCGGCATCGAACGTCACATAAACGCGATCGCCACTCACAGAAAGCGTCTGCTGAATTCGCGAAAAATAGCCGGTTTTGCGAAGCCGTTCGATGGCGAGCGCGAGATCCGAGCCGGTGGTCAGGTGCCCGAGTTCAAGCCCGGTGACGCGCAAAAATGCCTCGATATTTCCCTTGCTGCTACATTGCTTCAGTTCCGGACAGTTCAAAATGAGATCGGCAATCCTGACCTGCTGTTTCATGCCGACGACGTTACTGCGCAAAACCGGCTGTTCCGGTGCGGAAAGACCATTTCCAGAATCCTCCGCCATGTCGTCATCGGACGCAGATTCATCGGATGAAGCATCGTCCTGGGCGAACATTTCACCGCGTTCTCCGCCAACCGTGCCGCGCTGAAGCAAGTCTTTCGTATCGCGGAAAGCAAAATCAAAATACGTCTCACCGGCAATACGGCCAATTTCTTCTTCATTCCCGGGTTCGTCGGCCATAAGGGATTCGGGACAGATCACGGCCATCCCGGCCGAAGCCAGCAGGAATAATAACCGTTGTCCAAATCTGCGCATACTCAAGTCGACACCCCATAAACCGCAAACCGAAAAATCGGCGTATCTACCACATTTGCGCACATAACAAAAGAAATCAGACGACGAATCGGCGTTCAGAATGTAACTGTTCGTAACCGTTTAGCCATGGGCAAGCACACATCTGGATAGAGGAGTTTCAACAAATCCGCTACTAAAAGTGCGCAGAATATCAAAACAATGCAGGTGAAACTGTACAGTCTGAATGTTATAATAACGACCGGAGAAGTTTTCTGTGCATAGGAGTGGGTATCGTGCGGCGCATCATTGGTTTTCAAATCTGTTTATTGGTCTTGTTCGTTGGCTGTGATTCCGAGGATTCTGCGCCCCAGTGTTCGCAACAGTGTACGGGGAACACGGTTTGTGAGAACGGAATCTGTGTGCCACAAAATTCGTCTGGCAATGAAGGGCCTGGTGGCGAAGTGTCGCATGGAAAGCCTTGTGGCGCATCGGTGTGCAGCGACACGGCGCTATGCCTGAACGGGCAGTGCATCGAACGCGATAACAAGGCCGTGAGCGAGCAGGCGTGCAACAAACAGACGTTCGGCGAATCGTGTGACGGCAATAAACTCGTCTATTGTCGGTGTGACGAAAACGGCAAATGCCAGACGGCCGTGGCAGAGTGTAGCGGCAATGAGACTTGCGTACTCATGGCGGACAGGAACCTCGGCATGTGTGCGATTCCGGATGCGAAATGCGCTCAATCCGGGGAGTTCACGCGTTGTTTCGATATCGATGCCGGTATGTCTTATATCGAATATTATACTTGTGCGCAGGCCGTCGATGGCAAATATTATCCGTTCAGGGAAGAGGAAATTCGCACGGCGGATTGCGTCGGTGTCTGTGTGGATGCGTACAGGTGCAACCTCAAAGACAACGATGAGAAATGCGGTAGCGATTTTGTGGAATCCTGTGAGGGCAATATCATGGTGTATTGCTCGGAAGGGCTTGTCTATCGCATGAATTGCGAAGATTATGATACGACATGCGTGATGAACGGCGGCAAGTCGGATTGTGATTGGAAATAATTGTTTGATGTAGTTATATCGCTGGCTGGCGGTATATGAATGGTGAGAGGTCGTTATGCTTCCAATTATCCCTGTTGTAGTAGCCGTTGCAACGTCTGCATATTTATGGCATCGTCGGAGCCATAGGAAAAATAATAATAAAAAATTGATTAATTTCGTCAAAAGCTGGCAAATTCCCGTTCACCTCGACGGCAGTTTTGATCTCAATGCGACATATAAAGGTCAGCCTCTGTTGATACTCGCTATGCATGACCCACAATTGTTGAACAGCCTTCTGGAGGAGGGGGCCAATCCGAATGTTTGCGATGTCTCCGGTGAACCGGCCATCATCAGTGCATTGAAAATAGCGTCGGGTAAACCCGATGAGATTATTTCGATGTTGCTGAAATATGGAGCGAATCCGAATGCAATGGATACCGAGGGGAAAACAGCCGTTTTTCACACGCAATCTTACACAACGCTTAAACTGCTTTGTGATGCGAAAGCCGATATTAATGCCGTGGATAAAACGGGCAAAACGCCACTATTTTATTCAAATTTCGAATCGACAACTTATATTCTCATAGAATGTGGCGCAGATGTGAATGCAAAAGACGAAAATGGCAAAACGCCACTATTTTATTCAAATTCCGAAGCAATATCTCGTACACTCCTGAGATATGGTGCAGATGCGAATGTAAAAGATAATACGGGCAAAACGTTGCTTTTCTATTTAAAGTCCGAAATTATGATACAGCTCCTCGTGGATAGCGGCGCGGATGTGAATATCAAAGACAATACGGGCAAAACGCCACTATTCTATTCGTTTGCCTACAAAACAGCGAACGTCTTTGTTAATTCTGGTGCTGACGTCAAAGTGAAAGATAATGAGGGAAAAACTGCAATTTTTTATATTACGGGGCCAAAAGATTTTCCTGTTGTCAGTACCATGGAGGAGCTTGGATTGAATGTTGAGGAAAAAGACAATGACGGAAATACGTTTAGTTATTTAAGTCAATATATAGAATTTAAGAGTAAGTATAATGCAAAGCAATATGATAAAGTCAAGTCAGAGCAACTGTATGAAGCCGTCAATAATAATAATATAGAATTAGCCCGAAAACTTCTTAAAGAAGGTGCAGATGTCGATACAAGGTGTAAACATGCCGATTATTGGAATATGATACACCTGGCAGTGCATCGCAACAATCCCGACATGATAGAAATGTTGGTCAAAGCCGGTGTGGATATCAATTGCCCTGAAAGTGGCGGCTCCCCTCTGGAGAAGGCGGCGTATAATAATCATGTCGAGTGCTTTAAAAAACTACTGGAGTTGGGGGCAGATCCCGCACTGGCAAAAGATGCCGTCGAATATTCGGGCGGGCCGAAAATCAAGGCACTGTTTAAAAAATATTATTCGTCGTTCGTACCTTGATTCCAGCTAATTTAGGATTGGTTGCAGCGTGGAGTTGATATGAAAAAATACCCGATGACTTTAATTCTCATGGCTGTTTTGGGATGGATGGGGTGTGACGAGACGGAAGTTCTGTATTTACAACCCAATCCAGATGGCAAAACTCCCATAGATCACGAATGCAACGAGACGTGCAACGGCAGTCCTGAATGCGTCAATGACCACAGTTATCGCATCTGTCAGGTCGATAACACGGGGTGCAAGAGTTGGTCTGCTCCGCAGAATTGCGCAACAGGGAAGATATGTCTCGATGGCGCATGCGTCGATCAAACCGTTGGCTGTACTGATTCTTGCGACGGCGATGCAAAGTGTGTCGATGATCACAGTTTTCATACCTGCCAAATCGACAACGACGGCTGCCGGCATTGGTCGGAACCGACGGAATGCAATACCGACATGATATGTCAGGATGGCAGCTGTGTTCCCAAACCGTGTACCGATGCATGTCCAAAGGAAGGCGACACGCGATGTAACGACAAAACCGTTGAATCTTGCCGCGACGACGATCACAATGGCTGTCTCGAATGGGTAAAATCCTCGGAATGCCAATACGCGTGCGCGGATGGAAAATGCAGTCAGTTTCCCGAATGTACGACGCCGGTCTGTCCAAAACCTGTGACGGAATTCAACACATGGATTTCGGGCGATACCTCCAAAAGCCAAAATGTGTTCGGTCAGTATCCGTCATGCCATGACGTGGGGACGACCGACACGCAGGATGAATCCGGCCCGGAAGATTATTATATATTAAATCTTGAAGAGCCTGGCGTTTTGGTCGTCAGCCTCAAACAATCCAAGGGAGTCGATGTCGACGTCCATATACTTGACTCGCTGGAAGCGAATAAATGCCTCGCCCGGGGCGATATTTCGGCCGGTTCGTATCTCAATGCAGGTCTGCATTACGTCAGTGTCGATACATTCGGCGGGCCCGATAAAGCTGGCCAATATGAAATTATATTTTATTTTCTGCCCGATTCCGGCAGGTGCGGCATGGTTCAACGAACGATGCCGCGACACAATGACGACATTCCGCTGCAGATGCCCGTGACAGGCCCGGTTGGGCGCGAATCGCATCTCGTCACGACGTATGATCAGACGGCGCACGGTGGTTCATCGTGGTGGCCGTCGGATGCATGGGACGCGGATTCGCTCGCGATTCATAAGAATAAAACCAAGGAATTGTTTGGAGATTATATCTCGTACACGAGCAGTGAAGGCGATAACAAATGGTGTTCCGTGAACAGCAAGGGGCAGGCCGGGCATCCGAGCTGTGGTCACGCACTGCCGCCGAAAGCTGAGGCGTGGGATGTCAATATGTATTGGCTGAACAGGCCGGCCGAGGGCACGTTTTATCTCGTCTTTAACCCCGCCAACGGTAAAGCCGTCATCGCAGCAGCGGGATACGAAACCGGCCCCGGCGCAAAAACCCAGATGGGAGGCGCAGTTCCCGAAATCCATAACTATTTCGGCACGCAGCATAAAAGCATCATGCTCTTTGGCGAATTGAAAAATCAGAATCTGACCGAAGACGATTACGGTCCTATCGATTGCTTTAAGTAGCCAAAAACTCCTTGACTCTTTTGGCAATTGTGTCATGATTAATCTATTAGACATATCTAATTAAATTAGATATGTCTAATCTAATTCATAATAGCACTCGCTATTTATTTATAATCTGTGGCACAGTTTTGTGCTACCCAGACCAAGGAGAATATGTCTATGTGTGAAGAATCGAAAAAAGCCTGTGACTGTGCAGACAAGTGTTCCTGTGGCTGCGGTTGCGATGCCAACTGCGACTGCGGATGCCGCGACGGCAAAGCGTGTACCTGTGGCAGCAAGTGTTCCTGTGGTTGCGGTTGCGATGCCAATTGCGACTGCGGATGCCGCGATGGCAAAAAATGCTGCTGCCGGCGTTGCCTTGCGTTCGCATGCGAGATTGCAAGAACGGTCGTCCTGGCTGCAACTGCCACCGCGACGGCGGTACTGGTTTACCGCGCACTGAACAAGCTGTTTAAGTAATGTCTGGATAGAGTTTTATATTCGTTGTGATAATGTTTTTTCATCGGCACGGCTATCGGCGTTGCCGATAAGCCATGCGAGATGCACCGACAGAGGGAGGAGGCTCATATCCACAGTGGTTAAACAGAGCCAAAAAATTTGTGACAGGTGAGGATAATTCCCTCTCCCCCGATAATCTGACAAATGAAATGACTTCGGTTATAAAGCCACGCAGCGTGTTGCGGGTCATTGGTATCAACAAGAACCATGGATGGTAAGATGAAATATAGGCTTTTGTCAGGTTGGGTGTTGTCATTTTGGTTGGCATTGAGTGCAATGCCCGCATTTGCCCAGGATGAGCCTGAAGATTTGGCACCGACTGAAGGCGTGACGGAAGATTCTTCGGATGAAGAAGCCTCGCTATTTGAGCATATTCATGATGTCGAAGCGCCCGATGGATCGGAAGATTACGATGAAATACAACAGGTACGCGTTCTGGAACGCACTTTTTTGCCGTCTCAGGATGTCGGGCGGGTCGGAACGAATGATTTGGGCCTGATGGCCGACAATCCGATGGATTTGACGCCAGAATCGACGATGCGCCTGCTGTTGTCGGGAGAAGGCGCATCGAATGTACCGCGTGAATTGCAGGGACAGGCGACGAAATGGATGCGGGATGCCGTCGAACTCGTCAAAAAGCAGATCGAGGAATCGGGAAAATCCCTGGAAATGCCCTTTGGCGTCGATTGTGCGAATCAAAAAGCTGTACAGGAATACATTGCCATATTCTCGCATGGCACGGCCGGAACGATGAAAACCTGGCTTAAACGCCTCGGGCGGTGGCGTCATGTGCTCGAAAAAGTACTCGCAGAAGAAGGCGCTCCCAATGATTTGATATATCTGGCCATGATCGAGAGTGGCTATAAGCCGCGTGTAAAAAGCCCGGCCTCGGCGGCCGGTATGTGGCAGTTCATGGCCGGCACTGCGGTCGAAATGGGCCTGACGATTAACGAATACGTCGACGAACGGTTCGATCCCATCAAAGCAGCACGGGCAGCTTCGGCCTATATGAAAAAACAATATGCCCGTTATAATTCGTGGCCCCTGGCGATGGCAGCCTATAACGGCGGGCCGGGAACGGTCAACGTCGCCATCGATCGGTACAATACCAACGACTATTTCAAGCTCGTCGAATATGGGGCAATGTATGAAGAAACGCGTCGTTATGTTCCCCGGATTATGGCTGCGGCCTTAATTGGCCGCAATCCGGCCGCGTTCGGGCTCGATGGCATTCAGCCCGACCCTCCCTTCGTTTTCGATATCGTCGACGTTCCCGGGAATACAAAACTCTCCATTCTGGCGCAGGCCGCCGGGTGTTCTGTCGATGATTTGAAGGAACTCAATCCGGAATTGCTCAAGGACGTCACGCCTCCCGGAAAACAATACTCGCTCCGCATTCCGCTCAATAAGCACAATGCGTTTGTCGAAAAATTCGACAACGTGAAGAAAAAATATGCAGACGCCAGCGAGCGAATGACGCTTCGGTTCGGGGAAACACTGGAAATTCTAGGGGAAGATATCGATGTGCCAGCTCGTGTGCTGCGAAATCTGAACGGGATTAAGGCAAAAGAACAAGCCGTTTATGGTTCTGAAATCATCGTTCCCAATGGAAGCCGCCGAGGGCATGTCACCCAACCGAAAGATGACGAACTTCCGCTTGCGCTGATTAGCCCGGAAAAGTTCGATTTTCGGGACCGAGAGTGCATCTATTACGAAACGCAGAAGGGGGACACCATACGAGCCATTGCAAGCGAATTCGGGGTTTTGCCGAACCAGATTGCGATATGGAACGAGCTCGACGTATGGGCGCATTTGCGACCGAAAATGTTTCTGAGAATATTCGTGTCGAAGTTGCCGGACGGCGACAAAGTCCGCTATCGGACTGGAGATGAGCTTCACGTCGTGGCTCGTGGTTCAGAAGAGCATCAGAGCATTGTCGAAGCCCGCAAAAACGCCAACTCGAAAGCAGCCAAAAGTGCTTCCAAATCTTCGGGTAAATCCAAATCCACGAACGCCAAATCCTCGGGTTCGTCCCATTCGTCGGGTTCGTCCAAATCGTCATCACCATCGAAAGATAGTTCCAGCCGATATGTGTATTACACCGTCAAGTCAGGGGATTCTCTGTCCAAAATAGCGAGCATGTACGGCGTTTCAGTGGAATCGATTATGAAACTCAACGGCATTAAGGACAAGGGTGCCATCCGCAAGGGACAGAAGCTAAAGATTAAAAATAATAAATGAGGTAGGTCTCATCCCCCTGCTCCTTCTCCATTGGCGCGTAGCCTGTGTAAAAAGTGAATAATCTTATGTCTTGCGAATGGGTGAGCGCAGTGAACCCATTTCCCTATCCCTCTCCCATTGGGCTAAGGAAGGGACAAATGCTATCAATGGCGCAAATCATAGAAGCCCGTTAGGGCTTCACGTTTAGTAGCCCCCGGTTGGCGCGTAAGCGCCTACCGGGGGATCAGGTCATTCAAACATAACTATCCCCGTAGGGGATTCCCCAAAAATACATACAATAATACAAAATGTCCGTTCCTCAGCCAAAGGGGCCAAAGGGGAGGGGAAGAAAGAATTTGGGGAAATCGCTTTTACCCGGTGCGCTACGCGCTCCCCCGGGGTGTAGTCTATCGCCCTTTCAGGGCGATTTTATAGCAATTATCAAGGTTTTCTTTTTTCGTATATTCACGCTCGTATAACAGAGCCAAAAATAATAAAAAAAAAATGACCTCCAAAGTGTCACAAAATTTTTTTTTGGTCATCATCTTGTGTGTATGCACTGACGCTCGACATGAGGAGGTAAAAATGTACGCATCCGGCTTCACATAACGGTTTTAGTACTGACCATCATATCGTGCGGCCTGCCCCCTGGTCAGGGAACGCGATCGCTGTATCTGGACGCGGATACGGATGAACGCGGGTTGCACATGCCGGGCACATTCTGGACACCCATTTTTTACGCGGCTTGAACGCGGAAAGGGGGTGGTGTGCCAGGCCGCACGTTTGTTGGGCTAGGCGGCGGCTGGCGGGCGGGAATGGGAGAGAGAGGAAACCCTGTTTCCCAGGGGATCTATGTCTGAATTTTGCCCTAATTTTGAACAGATACCGTTTCATTTAGTGGGGAAGAGA
>JAZODZ010000321.1:0-5241 GCA_045597285.1 Myxococcota bacterium | reverse complement strand
TGTGGCACGCCTATTGACATACGGCGTGCCGCGCTATTGGATACGCGACGCCGTCGAGTATCCCTTTGTGCAATGCCATCCCGAGGAGAAAACTATTCGGTGTTACGGCGCCCCTAGACGTCTGCGTTCCTAATTAAGGCTGAACGGTTACAATACATAAAAAAAGCCATGACATATCGGGGAGATCCGATATGCCATGGCCTGGATAAACCCTGAGTCTGGCTTATTTATCGTTGCGCTTCTTTCTTGTCGGAAGAATTCTCGATATCGATCGTGCCATCCTTATCGACGCTGACTTTGCCGGGTTCCGGGGCTTTTCCCGCATTATTTTCTGCCGCCACACTGCGACGGACGAAGATGCTCTGAATAATCCCGAACAATGTGCTGACGACGATATAGAGGCAAAGTCCCGAAGGAAGTGCCATCATCATCAGGCCGAAGATTGCCGGCATGGCGTACATCATGATTTTCTGCTGCTTATTCTTAGTCGCCGTCGGCGTAAGGAGCTGCTGCCCAACCATGAGAACGATTACCAGAATCGGCAGAACGAAATAGGGATCACGAGCGGAAAGATCCGTAATCCAGAGACAGAACGGCGCATTGTACAAACCACCAGTCACGAAAATACAACGGTACAACGCAAAGAATATCGGCATTTGGAGCAAGAGTGGCAAGCACCCAAACGGGCTAATCTTGTACGTCTGATAGAGCTCCATCTGTTTCTGTTGGAGCGTGGCAGGATCGTCCTTGTATTTTTCCTGAAGCGCCTGCATGAGCGGAGCAATTTTCGACATCCGCATCATCGAGACCTGGCTCTTCTGCGCAATCGGGAACAGGAGAATTCGGATGATCAGCGTCAGGAGCATGATCGCAAGGCCCCAGTTGCCCGTCCAGTTATGGAATGTGTCCAGAATCGCCGCCATCGGTTTGGCCAAAACTTCCATCCAGCCGTAATCAATGACAGACTCGAGATTGCGGTCTTCGCCCAAAACATCGAGGTATTTCGCCTCTTTGGGGCCCATATACAAGTCATATTCATAAACGGCTGTCTGAGCTGCATCGAGCTTGACAGGCACGTTAATCGTGCTCTTCAGAAGCTCGTCGTCATTGCGGATTTCGCAAGAAGTCGCATAATCCGCCGTCATGGCAAACGCAAAATACGATTCATCGACAGCAAACCATTTCAGATTGCGATCAAACGTCTCATGCTCATCCTTGTCGTTCTTGTCGAGATATTCCATGCTGCCATCGGCATAGCATTTGGCCGCGACGAACGATCCGGGCGTAAACAAGCCGGGTTCATCCTCTTCCATCTGTTTGATAAACATCGAGATGGAAAGATTATCCTGAACGGAATTGGCGGAACGGTTTGTCAGCTGAAGTTTCGCGTGAACGACATAAGGCTTGTCAGTCGTCGTAAAAATCTTGTCGAACTGAAGGTTTCCGTCCGGCGACACGAACTGAAAGTGCGCCGTGTTGTGGTCGTCGGCGGATGAAATGGTTTTGAACTGGGTTTCGCCACCAATTCCGAACGAACCGAGCTTCATTTCGAGCGGAAGAATACCGGCTTTGGATTCATCTTGCTGTACCTGCGAACGGATAAAATCGCCGTGTTTGATGTATCTGTCCGGAATTTTAAGATTGAAGTGCTGGACTCGGCCGCCACCGATATTCGTCATCGTGAGGCTGTAATCTTCGGTTTCCAGCACGCGATTCTCGACTGGATACACGACGGCAACATTCAGCCCATCGGAATGCACATCCTGAGCGACCCCGAGTTGTTTGTCATCGGCGGCAGGAAGGTCAGGTTTCGGCATAATGAACTGCATCATGAGAATGCAGACCATCATGCCGATCATGAAGAGGAAAAAGCCGGAGCCTCCGCCCTTTCCCGATCCGCCGTTATATGTATGGTAGTCCATTAAATCTCCACGGAAAAAGCCCCGAATTACGGAACGGGATCATAACCACCGGGCACGCCGGGGCGGCAACGCGCAATGCGTTTCATCCCCATCCAGGTTCCCTTGAGGGGGCCATATTTCTGGATTGCTTCAAATGTATAGGCGCTGCAAGTTGGTCGATAACGACAGTTCGCACCGAGCCATGGCGAGATGCAGAGCTGATAAAAACGAATAAGCGCGAGAAATAGTGTTTTGAGAGAGTTGGAAAGAGCTCTGCCGACTTTTTTCAGGGGTGCGGACATTCGCGACTCCTCGCAATGCGTTCCATCAGCGACATGACATCCTGCTGAAGGTCTTTATATGATGCCTCTGCGGCTTCCTGTCTTGCGATCCACACAACATCAAGACCGCCCAGAACAGTTTTATGGTGACGCAAAATGTCGCGAAGGCGTCGTTTCACTTTGTTTCTCACGACCGCATTGCCAACGCGTTTACTCACCGTCAGCCCAAAACGGACATTCAAAAACGAAGAAGGCGCGAAGATCACTAAGAGGAACTTCCCGCCTATCCGACGTCCTTTGGACTGTACTCGACAGTATTGTGCATGCTTACGCAGGCGAACCGTCTTACCCCAACCGAACGCAGGGGTAATTTCCATAAATAACAATTAGTGTTTGGCTGGGACGGAAGGAATCAGACGTTTGCGGCCTTTCGCGCGACGACGGCTCAGAACTTCACGACCTTTCGCAGTCGCCATTCTTGTGCGGAAACCATGGGTATGGGCACGTTTAATTTTGCTGGGCTGATATGTACGTTTCATGTTTTACTCCGTATGTTCAATCTTCACGATTGCGGTATTCGAAATGCCCCTTTTTTTCACAGGGCACAAACGGCGGGTTTACTTGCATTTTTTTGCGCCGCCGTCAAGTTATTTATATCAAAAACGACACCTTTGGTATTCGTCCCTGATCCAAAGGAGCACTCGATTTATTACATGAGGCCAGGAATGGAGAAACCACCCGTCGCCTTATTCATCTCATAGTTCACCATTTCGCGAACATTGTTCAGCGCCGTATTCACTGCGCTAATCACGAGATTTTCCAACAGTTCGGGATTCTCGCTGTTCAGAACTGACGGATCGATGTTCAGCGCGATCAGCTCGCGGTTGCCGTTCACGACTGCCGTTACTTTGCCGTCGCCCGCAGACGCTTCCACGACTTTGGATTTCATGTCTTCTTCGAGACGGCCAAGACGACCCTGAAGTTTCTGCGCCTGTGAAAGAATCTGGTTCAAGCCTGTGTTTTTAATGACCTTGCTCATTGAATGTCCTATCTGGGTTGATTGTGAATCGAATCTCGTCTGGATTGACGTGAAATACTTCGATTATCCTTTTCAATACCGGATGCTCCCGCACCCGATCAAACTCCTTTTTTTCCGCTTCCAGCTGAGCTTTTGCCTCCTGCGCCGCAAGCGTATCCGTGCCGTCTCCGATATCGTCATACCGAACCATAAACCGGCAACTACCACCCACCTGATGCGCAAGGAACGAGT
The DNA here is from genome assembly GCA_045597285.1 of Myxococcota bacterium. GTDB lineage: Bacteria > Myxococcota_A > Bradymonadia > UBA4248 > UBA4248 > UBA4248. Next base: position 1,789 of record JAZODZ010000321.1, on the reverse strand, counting down.
CGACCTCGCGGATATGGTGTTCAGAAATCATTCCCTTAAACGCCATTGGAAGCGTGACTTCCAAACAGTTCCGCGTAAAGCACTCAAGCCGCGCCCTCATTAGCATCGATGACAGAGGATTTCCGACCGACATCACGACGCGCTTCCAACGCTGCGTGTCACTCGGTTCAGAATTTTCTGCCCCAATTCCGGGCGGCGATGTTTTAGGCCGATTCTCGGAAACTTCAAGTGTTTTTTTACTTTCTCCGTTTTTTGACCCCGATTCTTCATCGCCATCCTCATCATCTTCGGACAAATCCCCGTCATCTGCATATTCATTCCAACTTTCTTCCGAATAATCCGGACCAGCGGGAACACTGTTTTCCAATAAAAAATCATCCGAACCGGCACTTTCAGGCTGAGGAGAGGAGGCTTCATCCCCTCCCCTAACCGGTTCATGCGCTCCATGAACTTGCGCCTGAACCGTGTCTGCCGGGTTTCCCGATGATGACACGGCAGATTTTTCATCTCGCACCACCGCACCAGATAACGGTTTGATGTTCTCTGACGTGCTTTCCTTCGATGGCACCGGTGCATCGTGAGATGTCGGATTCGTAGCAACCTGTGGAGCTGTTTGCGGCATTGGACTGGATGAAGAAACCAGCGACGGCGATGACATCCCGACCGCCGCAGTTTTCTCGACACCGGTACCTAGTTCACATTTTTTTTTTTCGGCCGGAAACGAAAGCCCCTGCCCTTTTAAAAATTCCTGAACATGTTCGAGCGCACCCGGCGCAAGCGGCGCCGATCCGCAGATCGCTTTCGCCAAAGCATCCATGCGCCGCAATATGCCATCGAGCGGAACTACATTCTCCACGCGGCACATTTTGACCGTCGCCATTTCCATGACCAGGCGCGGTGAAAGGCTCTTCGGCAATGTTTCCGATGTCTGATACCAAATCTGAAACAGACGCTGCAAACGATCAAACCCGGCGAGCGGCAACAGCTCGCGAACTTTCGCCTTTTCGGACGCGTTGAGTTCCACTGGCGCATTGGGAGATGCCGCAAGCACCGTCACGTCGCGCCAGAATTCGAGCAAATCGAACGCAAACTGCGACAGATTCTGACCGTAATGATCGACCTTTTCGATGCAGGCCAAAGCCCCGTCGACATCCTGGCGTATGATCGACTCGCCCATCTTCATCAGCGTCTCTCGGCTTGCCACGCCCAGAACTTCAGCCGCACGCTCGCCAGTCACAGGCTGTTCCGCAAACGCAATGATCTGATCCATCGCGCTGAGCGCGTCGCGCACACCGCCACGGGCCGTGCGGGCTATCAAACGCAGTGCGCTGTCCTCGAACCGAATACCTTCCGCCTCCGCGATGTGCCCAAGATGCCCGGCCAAATCATCTTCATTGATTCGCTTGAAATCGTACCGCTGGCAACGACTCACGATCGTGATCGGAATCTTGTTCGGATCCGTCGTCGCAAAGATGAAAACGACATGGGGCGGCGGTTCCTCAAGCGTCTTGAGCAAGGCATTGAACGCCTCGGTCGTCAACATGTGAACTTCGTCGATGATGTAAATCTTGTATTTGTCGCGGCTCGGCGCATACCGCACGGCATCCAGAACTTCGCGGATTTCGTTGATGCCTCGGTTCGAGGCACCGTCGATCTCTATCACGTCCATCGAGTGCCCTTCGGTGATCTCGCGGCAGCTCACGCACTCATTGCACGGCTCGTCACACGGTGCATGCTGGCAATTCAGTGCCTTCGCAAAGATACGCGCTGTCGACGTTTTCCCCACACC
>JAZODZ010000320.1:0-4000 GCA_045597285.1 Myxococcota bacterium | reverse complement strand
ATCATCTCCATTTTGCGGACGTTCCTGAGCATTGGGTGATAGCAATTTGCGTAAGAGCTCAATGGTCTCTTTATGAATTCCAGGGACTGTGTTCTTGAGCTGTTCTTCAAATTGAAGCTTAAATCCGTCAGATACAAAATTCGATGGTGGAACTCCGGTCATGATATGGAGTGCCGATGCGCCGATTGCATAGTAATCGGATTGAATCGTACAGTCGCCGAGGAGCTGTTCCGGTGCCATATATCCGACTGTACCCGCAACGGTTGAATTGAGTCCGCGGCGTTGTGGATTTGCCACGGCACCGAAGTCGATGAGACAACACGTCATACCGTCTTTCGGCGTATTTCGGATCAGAATATTCGATGGTTTGATATCGCGGTGAATAATAGGTGGCGAGTACATCGTTTGCAACATACGCACGATATCCGCAGTTTGAAGCATGAGTTGAAGTGTCTCGACTTCGCCAAACGTCTGTCCGTGCTCCATTTTATCGAGAATGGATTCGCCATCGACGTATTCCTGCACCAACCAGCACTCGGTAAACTCTTTTTCGCTCGTAATATATTCATAAAAACGAGGTGTGCCGGGGGTATGGATCGACTTGAGCGTTTGGGATTCACGTTCAAATAGCTCGTAGTTTTTCAAATTCTCACTGAATTTGAGCTCTTTGATGGCGACAATTTCGCTTGTTTTTAGGTTATTGGCTTTGTAAGTTTTTCCGTTTGCCCCTTCCCCAATGAGTTCGAGATACTGGTAGCCATGCTGAAGCAACAGCCTGGGCGTCGAAGGCGCATCTGGTGTTGAAGTGGTTGAGGTGGTTTCGATTTCGTTATTCATGCTCATGGTTGTCATACCTTCGAGGGTGCGATGCAATCAGTCACGCGGAAAGGATAAGGCATACTATAGACAGTTTCGCCATTGCCATCGCCTTCTATCAGATAGAGTATTGGGATGAGGTCGCCTTCACTAAAGTCAGGTTCGAAATGTGTTTTAAATGTTCGAATAAGAACATCGGGTGAACTGTCATCAGGTGGGTTGAAACCATAAGTAATGCGCCATGTTGAGCAATATTTGATGTTTGTGTCATAATTATTATTATCTAAACTTGGGTAGACGGGTATATATTCAATTCGATTGACTGTTGCCATGGATTTGCGTGCATTTTTGAAAAAATAGAAGTAGTTACAATTGGTTTTATAGTATTCTTTTTTACAAAAATAATTTTTGATGTGCGAACGCAGAAATTTAACAAGTAAAACTATAATTGTAATAACAATACTTAATATACACCATGCTGTAATAAATAATGCACCGCCTGAATCGAATGTCGAATATGCCAGTTCTGGATATTTAAATGATAAATAATTACAGAACGCAATTGTCAGTGGAATGACTATAAGTGGAATAATTATAAGTGAAAGGTTCCAGCTTGGACGTTTTTGATAATTCGCTCTAGAATTATATGATTCTGATAATTCGTTCTCAATTTTAGTTAATATGTTCTTCAAACTTTTATCAATTATCCTTGGCGTGTCGTCAGAAAGGTCTTGCCATAACACAATATTTCCAGGCTGACGATAAGAATAGACTTTATCCAGAGAATACTTTTCTTTGGAAGTCAGTGATGAACCAACATTTGGAATTTTGTTAAATTGCTGTGTCTTTAGAGCATCAAAAAACTCATGTAATAGTTTGTAGTTGTTGATTCGTTCTTCTTCGTGCGGCTCGAGCATCTTGCGCAAAAAAGACGTGATCTGATGCGGCAAATGCTGGAGATGGGGATCGATGAGAACGTGAAAATCCTGTATTTCGAGTTCCTCTGGGGGGACACCACTCAACAAATAAACAGCAACGATAGCAAGTGAGTAGAGGTCACTCGATGCCGTGGCATTCCCCATGAGCTGTTCAGGGGCCATATAGCCATAAGTTCCGACCACGGTGGAACCACCGCCTTTGACCTGCGGGTTTGCAACGGCACCGAAATCGATGAGAAAGACCTGCAGTGAGGTGTCGTTTTCGACGTAATTTAAGATGATGTTGGACGGCTTGATATCGCGGTGAACGACTGGAGGTTCGCTGTGATGCAGCTTTTCAAGAATATTGAGCAGTTGTAACAGGATGTCGCCGATCTGGCTTATCTGAAACCGATGCCCGTTTGCGATGAACTTTTGTAACGGAGCACCTTCGATAAAGTCCTGAACGATGAGTGCCATAGGGGTCTCGATGTCGAGCATTTCTATGGTTTCGTGCAGTTTTGCAACGTGGGGAATGTTAATACGCTTGAGAGTTCTAGCTTCGCGCTTAAACAAGTCGTACTGTTTCCAGTCTTTGACCGATTGGATGATCAACTGTTTTATGGCGACTTTCTCGTGTTTATCGTTCGATTCAGCAAGGAAAACGGCCCCCTGTGATCCCTTGCCGAGTTTCTTGATCACGTGGTACCGGTCTGAAATCAGGTTTTGTAATACCTCGATGTCATCGTTTGGATTCGGGAGAACAGTACCCTCTTCCTTGATGAGAAAGCCGCCATTTTCCAGGGATGATGACTGAGCTGATATTTGTTCCATATCTTATTCGTTGTGGTTAAGTATCATTTTGTCAATCTATCAGACTATATCTTTGCTATCAATGGGCATAAATTTGTAAGAATTTCCAGATTTAAAATATTTAACTCTAAATTGGTCTCCAGGTTTAAACGCATTCTCAGTTGAACAATTGCCAAATGACGCAAAACTCTCGTGGTTAATTGTCACTGTAAATTCAACGAGGTTTGCAAATACAGCCCTGACTGTACCCGTAGTTTCCGATTTGTGCCCCGAAGAAGCCTCTTCTTTTGACCATTTTGGCTTATACTCCAAGGCATAAATGACATCATAATTAGGCAGTTTTGCAATCTTTTTCTTATAACTAAGCAATTTGTGCCTCCCAACAAACATAAGCACAACGGGTATAAATGTAGATATAAGCCCTGTAAAATAAATGACAGGCGAACAATGGAATTTATCAACCAGCCAGCCAAGGCACATACATATAATTACACTTGCAATAATCCAAAGAAACATCACAGCACCTCCCCGAACAGTAAGTCTATCTGAATTTGGACAATAATATTTTTCTATGAATTGCGATTTCTTAACAAGCTCATTGCGAACTGTTGCAACATTATCAACAACTTTAAGCGCCTTCGAAATCAATTTAATTAATTCAATACTATTCTGAGGACGTCCGGTTGTATCTGGATCGAGCAGCTTGCGCAAAAGCTCTATCGTCTCCTTGTGGATATCAGGTACACATGCCTTGAGCTGTTTTTCAAATTGGAGTTTAAAGCCGTCCGAAGTAAAGCTCGATGGTGGCGTCCCCGTCAGCATGTGGAGTGCAGTCGCACCAATCGCATAGTAATCGGATTGGATTGCGCAATCTCCGAGAAGCTGCTCCGGTGCCATGTAGCCCACAGTGCCCGCCACAGTGGAATTAATACCGCGTCTTTGTGGGTTCGCCACTGCTCCGAAATCGATGAGGCAATACGTCATGCCGTCTTTTGGCGTATTGCGTACCAGAATATTGGACGGCTTGATGTCGCGATGGATGATAGGCGGTGTGTACATCGTTTGAAGCATGCGCACGATATCTGCTGTTTGAAGCATCATTTTGAGCGTCTTCACTTCATCGAATTTTTCACCATTTTCCATTTTATCGAGAATCGATTTCCCATTGACATATTCCTGAACCAGCCAGCACTCGGTAAATTCTTTTTCACCGGTAATATAGTCATAAAAATGTGGCGTTCCAGGTGTATGAATAGTCTTCAACGTTTCGGCTTCACGCTCGAATAGCTCATAATTCTTTAAATTATCGCTGAATTTGAGTTCCTTTACGGCGACGATTTCACCGGTTTTCAGGTTTTTGGCTTTATACGTTTTTCCATTCGCCCCTTCGCCAATCAGTTCCTGATACTGATAACCATGATTGAGAAGGATTGTGGGTGTAATAAGTCGGAGGC
>JAZODZ010000319.1:0-9880 GCA_045597285.1 Myxococcota bacterium | reverse complement strand
TTTCTTTCTGCTCAACGAGGAGATCGTAGAGATCCTGGAAGTTTTCATTCCGCGAGTAGATTGCATCAAGCCCATTGAAGGCAGCTGCGTTCGTAGGATCTGCATTAAGGGCATCCTTGAGCAGATCGATGGCCTGCATATCATCATGGAACTGTTTATCAGCAATGTTCGAACGCTTGATGTAGAGCTCCGCCCTGACCGAATTATCAGAAACAGAATCAAGCCATGACATATAGAGCTCATCGAGTTCCTGATACTGCTCATGTTTCTCAAAGATGCCTTCGAGCGCGACATAGACGTCCTTTTCATGCCGGATATTGAGCGCATTCTGATAGGCTTCAATTGCGGCAGCAGGATCGTCGAGTTTTGCATTCGATACCTCAGCGAGTTTCACATAAGTATCGAAACGCTCGTCGTCGGAATCCAGGTTAAGCAGCTTCTTGTTGATGAGTTCTGCATACTTGTCGAATTTTCCAGCTTCCTCATAGAGCACGAGCAGCGGATTAATGGCATCCATTTCGTGGTCATCCAATTCGACAATCTTTTCGAGGTAGGTAATTCCACGTTCGTTAAGATTGAGCGAATTGAGTGCGAGATCGGCGCATTGATACAGAATCTTCTTCTGTTCATCCGCATCAAAGATCAGCTCTGAAAGCTTGGTCTTAGTTTCAAGCAGATTTTCCTTATCATCAAGTTTTGCATAGATGGCATCAAGACGTTTGAGCGCATCGAGGTTCTCGGCATCGAGTTCAAGGATAGCCTTAAGAGCCGTCTTGGCTTTCTCGGCATCATCGAGCTTGTCATCATAAACGGCAGCTTGTTTTGCATAAATGGCAAGTTTATCTGCATCGTCACATTTGAGGACGCAATCGTATGCTTCGGCAAGATCTCGCCAGAGTTCGAGTTTTTCCGCGAGCGTTTCGACAGCGCCCATCAGTTCCACATCAGACGGTTCCTTGTTCAAAGCAGTCACATAGGTATCGAACGCATCTTTCTCGTTATGGAGGGTGTTGAGTTCAATATCAGCAATCTGTTTGAGAAGAACAACCGCATCGGCCGGATCTTCAGTAAGGCTGACTTTTGCGCGGAGAAGGTCAACAAGTTTTTCATTCTCGCCGGTCTTGTTGTAATGCGGTTCGAGGAATTCTGCGATTTCAAGCGTGAGTTCCTTATGAACGAGCAATTCTTCCAACGCCGCGATTGCATTTTCGTTCTCAGCATCATCCCAGAGGATCTGTTTGAGAAGTTCCAGTGCTTCTTTCGGTTCTTCTACGAGCTTGAGTTCGACGAGTTCGTAACGAATATCGTTGATAGGCTGTGCATTGACTTCAATACGTTTCTGGAGAACAGCGGCAAGTTTTTCTCTGTTTGCCACCTGTTTGTAGAGGCGATGCAGATTTTCAAGAGCTTCTTCGTTAAGCGCATCGATTTCGAGCACACGTTCGAACTGCTCGATAGTTTTTTCGACGTTGCCGAGTTTTTCTTCATACAACCGAGCTGCAATGAGAGACAGCTTAAGGGAAGCATCCGGATCATCGGCTTCCTTAACAGTCTTCTCACAAAGCGCAGTCATGCGATCATAAGCATCATGGTGCTCGGCAATAGCCTCAGCTTTTCCAATGATTTCATCGTCGGAAGGAGCAGCGAGGAATGCGGGCGAAATGAACTCAAAGGCACGTGAAACATCATTGAGTTTTTCATCAGCCACCGTGGCGGCATCGAGATAAAGCGAACGTTTCTCGAAATCATCGGAAGAAATCTCGATCTGGCGTTCACAAATCCGCAGATAATCCTCATCCTTACCGGCATCTTTATACAGCGGCATCAGGATCGCAGAGATATCGGGGACGAGAGCGTCATCACTGAGCAATGCGTTGAGCATCTCAAGCGCCCGTGCGCATTTGTCGTCATCCCGGAGAACCGAGCTGAGGACCTCGATAGCACGTGATTTTTCGTCAGCCTTCTCGATGAGGATATCCGCCAACTTAAGTTCATTCTGCTGTTTGAGCTGGGCATCGTCATTTTTGCCAGCGTAATCAATCTTAGCCTGAATGGTTTCGAGCAGATCATCACAACGATTCGTTTCGGTGTAAAGTCCTTCAAGTGCGGACAAAACATCGATGTTTTCGGGATTCTCGTTGAGAGCCTGAACATAGAACTCAATGGCGTTGTCGACATCATTAAGATTATTCTTATAAACCTTGGCAATACTGACATTAAGGCTGATTCTGTCAGCGACCTCAGTCGAAGCATCAATCTTGTGTTTGAGAATGACAATGAGTTCTTCCCAATTCTCGCTATCACCGTAAAGCGTTTCGAGTGCATCGAGCGAAATCTGATCTTCGGAATCGAGTTCAAGAACGCTCCGATAGGTTGCAATGGCATCTTCCGGCTTTTTCAGTACTTTTTCCTGAATCTCGGCAATCCGATAGAAGAGATCTTTCTGATCGAGCATGTTGGGCGTCAGTTCAGCATGTTTCCTGAGAACTTCGACCTGTTTGTCATATTTCTTGGCGACAGAATACAGGGATTCAAGTGCCGTAATAGACTTGATGTGTGTGTCATCAAGTTTGAGAATCGCCTCATAACATTCGGCGGCCTTTTCCGAATCCCTGATGGAATCGGTGTAAATCTCAGCACTTCGCTCATAAAGTGAAATCTTCTGATCCGTGTCATCTTCACAAGCCTGAATGGCTTTCTCGTAAACATCGGCAAGAAGCTGGCTGTTGCCAAGTTCCTGAGCAATGGCTTCGACCTTGTCTCTGGCATCCGTCGTCGACGGCATAAGCGTAAAGGCTTTGGCATACGTGTCAAAAGCGCGTCTTCTATGGAGATCATGCGCTTCATAGAGCGCGGCCAATCTCATATAGAGACCAACCTTTTCCATGTCATCTTCAGAGACATCGATCATGACATCGAGTACGCGAGCGAGCTTGTTCCACTCATCATCTGAATAGAGCGACTCGAGCATGACGGCCATATTATTTCTGATTTCGGCATTCTCGGGAACAGCGGCTGTCTCATCAAGCATTTTTTCAACTGCGCGTTTGCAGGCCGTTGAACTCGGCTGGATAGAAAGCGCATTGCCAAGGACCTCAACGGCCTCTTGCGTATTGTGAAGTTCTGAAAAGAGAACGGCACCAAGCTTATGGAGATATTCAGCGCGTTCGGTATCGCTGGATGCGAAATCGCTCTGGGAACGATAAAACTCAGCAAGTTCCTCAAATTGCTCGGTCTTGCGAAGAAGTCTTTCAAGCGCAGGGGCAGCAGACTCGGCTTTCTGATCGATCTCGAGCATTTCCTTATAGGTCTTACATGCCGCCATATCATCATGCGAAACTTCTTCCTGAATCGTCGCAATCTTGAGCAAGAGCGCCAATTTCTCGTTCTGATCCTGAACAATTTCGGCCTTCTTTACCCAGAGATTGAGGATAGACGCATAATCTGATTTCTGAGCATAACACCATTCAAGGATACCATAGGCCTCGAGTTCTTCTGCATCTTCCTCAAGCATCTGTTCACAGAGCTTGCACGCCTTTTCGCTGTTTCCAAGTCTTTCGGCTTCGAGACGGGCAAGTGAGAGCATCAGAACGCGCTTATCGGAGTAATCCTCGACCAGATTTTCATCGATAATTTTCGTGTACAAATCAGCCCAAACATTGAGTTCTCCGGTCTGAGCCGCGAGAGTTTCCACCTTGTTCTGAACTTCAGATTCCGTCGGCTGAAGGACAAGAATTCTGCCGTAAGTTTCAAGGGCTTTGGACGAATTGTTCAGGTTGTCACTCCACGTCCTCGCAATCTCATCCAGAATCTGTGTCTTCGAGAACACATCCTCTTCGTGTTCGGCACGAACTTCAAGTGAATGGATTAACTTATTCCACGCATTCTGGGATTTATAAATCGGCTCAAGAATCTCGGCGATTTCATTAATGCTGGTGCCGGCTTCGAAGAGGCTTTCAAGATAGCCGCTTGCTGCAGCATTACTGGAATCCGTCGAAAGAATATCCTGAAGTGTCTGAATCGCTTCAGTGGCATCCTCAAGTTTTTCATTCTGGACTTTGGCAAGTTTGAACTTGAGCGCATTGGCAATATCGGTATCTACAACGCCAGAGATTTCAGAACGAATGAGATCCGAGAGCTCATTCCACATATTCTGCTGCTCATAAATCGTTGACAATGCCTGTCTTGCCTTGTCCGCATCCGAATCGATTTCGAGAATCCGCTGATAGTTCTCGATCGCCTCATCATGTTCCTCGCAACGGGTCTCCTGAATTTCGGCAGTTCTATAAAGCAACGGCAACTGGGCATCCGGTTCAGAAACGGCATTGAGTTTTGATGCAAGAATGCCAAGAAGATCCTTCCAAGCCTCGCGTCTCGTGTAGATACCATCCAGAGCATCGAGTGCATGGGCATCATCTGACTGAATTTCGAGCGAGGCACGATAATAGTTTTCAGCCTCAGTTTCATCACCGATCTGATTGAGAACCAGGTCTGCAATCTTGTTATTGAATGCCACCTGCATGTCAGGTTCATAAACGTTCTGAACGACGTTCTTATAAACCTCGACGAGTTCAGGCGTGTTGTTCAGAATCTCAGACAGTGCCTCGATCTGGACGACATAACCCTCATCCTGGCTATTCTTGAGAATTCTCGCATAATCCTTGAATGCGGCTTCATAATCTGAAAGCTTATCCTGATGGATGTTGGCAATTCTCTTGAGAAGCTCGACCTGTGCATACGGATCAGATTCATCAGCCAGTTGAATCTCAAGCATTTCACAGAGTTTTTCATTCTGCTCGGTGCGAGCATAAACAGATTCCAGAACGCGAGATGCCTCAATCCGATAATCTTCATTATCGAGAAGACCACGGAGTGCATCATGAGCTTCCTGGTGTTCCGGCCGACGCTCAAGAATCGATTTGTAGTATTCAATGGCCTGTTCAATCGAGTTGAGTTTCGTCTGATAAACCTGGCCAAGTCGATACTCTATGGTATCGGCAACTTCCGAATCTCTATGGAGTTCAAGTTTCTTACGAAGGATTTCAGCCAGATCATCGTAACACTCCTGACCAAGATACAGGCTGTCAAGAGCATCAAGTGCCTTCTCATCTTCCGGGAAGAGGTCGAGAATCTGAACATGAAGCTGGATTGCCTCTTCAAAGTTCTTCAGATGATTCTCCTGGATGGCCGCCATCTCTTGGAGAATGTTCCGCTTGTCGTCGTTCTCGGTCGCAAGCTGAAGCTTGATTCCGTAGTTGTCCGAAAGATGTTCCCAGTCCTCCGTCTGCGAGTAAAGTGACTCAAGGGCATTAAGCGCATCCATGTCATCGGAAACATTTTCAAGGATTTCCTGATAACAGGCAATGGCTGCTTTCGTATCGGAGATACAGTCACCATTAATCGTGGCCATTTTGCGCAAAATATCGACTTTCTCGTCGCCCGTCCCGATGTCAGATTTGCGCTTGAGGATGTCGATGAGTTCCGTCCAGTTCTGTTCGTTCGTATAGAGCGATTCGAGCTGATCCAGCGTCTCCCTGTCGGAATCGTCGATTTCAAGCATTTTGCGATAGGCTTCGATGGCCTTTGAAGCATCCTGAAGGACATTTTCCTGAATGTGCGCCACACGCTTTAACAGATCATGGCGAAGCCCTTCTTCTTCAACGCCATTGAGGCTTTCTTCATAAAGCCCGATAATCTCGGCAGGACGATCGAGTTTGAACGCAAGTTCCTCAAATGCACCACGCAGATTCTCGTCTGAAACATCAATCTTCAGAGCCGCACTGAAGGCCGCGAAAGCACCTTCATCGTCCTTGAGATCATCCCTCAGAATCGTCGCGATACGTCGGTTCAGTTCAACTTTTTCGAATGCATCGCCGCAATCATTCAGTTTTATGCGAAGCAGTTCGATAAGATCCGCAAGCCTGCTCTTTTCGATAAAGATGGGTTCGAGCAGTTCACAAAGCGAAGCTCGAAGTTCCGGAGCCTTTTCATCCTCAACGTCAACAAGTTTCCTGAGAAGGCCGAATGCGGCATCCACCACATCGTCATCATGCTCCTCTTCCAGAAGCGTCTGATAACACTCAATGGCACGTTCATAGTTGCCCAAATGCTCATTGCTGACAACAGCCAGCTTGCCGCGGATTGATTTCAGGCGATCCGAATCCGTGTAGAGACTCAGCTCATCTTCATACAGAGCCGCAAGCTCACTCCACATTTCGTTTGAAGTGTAAAGACGTTCGAGTGCCTCATGTGCTTCCTCTCGTGAATTATCGATTTCAAGGATGGCACGGAACACACGAATTGCCTCATCGGATTTTTCGAGAATATCCTCATAAATCTGAGCGGCCGCGAGATGAATCTGAATCCTTTCATCATCCGAGAAGTCGGGAAGCCCCACTTCGAATTCATACAGCGCAACCAGCTTGTCGAACGCCGAGCAATTCTTGTATAGTTTTTCGAGATGATGAATCGGCTCGAGGTTTCCTTCGTCATGGGCGTGAAGCTGTTCCCAAAGTGCAATGCTTTCGTCTTCTTTGGAAAGTTCCTCTTCAAGAATAAGCGCACGGCGGCGAAGAAGCTCATACGACCATGCATTGTCGTCATTCGCCTCAATGCCCGCATAAAGCGCACTGACCTTTTCCCATTTCTCATGATTGTCGCTCGCCCCGGCAAGTTCAGCGAGGTTGTCCCAGATTTTTTCGTCTTCCGGCGTCATGCCAAAGAGGCGGACGGATGCGTCAAATGCCGCGTCCGAATCGTGAAGCACGTCATGACGGAGCGAGTAAACGTGCCACAATGCAGACAGTTTCTCATCCTGCTCAAGTGATTTAAGTCTGATCTCGATCGCTTCACACTGCTTCGCATATTCCCCGGCACGTTCGTAAACGGGCTCAAGAATGCTGGCAAGTCTCGCCGCTTCAACATCATTGCGAATAAGTTCTTCAAGCGTCCGAATTGTCCGTTCATCCGTCCCGTCTTCATCCAGAATGGATGCATAGAGATCAATCGCCTCGGAAGTCTTGTCGAGATGATTCCGGTAAACTTCCGCAAGTTCAAACGTGACATCGATTCGATTGTCCGTCGCCAATTCTTTCTCTTTCTGAAGAATGCCGACGAGTTTCGACCAGTTCTCCGTCGTGTCATAGATGGCCTTTAATCCATGAATGGCATCGATGTTGTCGTCTTCGATTTCGAGAATGCGCTGATAGGATTTTTCCGCTTCCTCGAGATTTTCAATCTGGCTGACGAGCAGTTCCGCACGACGGAACGAAAGCGACTTCACTTCGTCCGGATCATCCGCAAGCTCGAGCTTCTTGTCGAGCACGCCAAGCAATTTTTCCCAGCTCGCTGCCTGCTCATACAGCTCACACAGGGCATCGATAGCTTCCATGTCGCCATTGTTGCTGGCAAGGCAGAATTCCCAGCTCTTAATCGCATCGTCGCATTTGTCGAGTTTTTGCTGGCAGGCACGGGCCAGTGATCGATGCATCGCAACACGCGACTCACCCGAGTTGTTTTCATCATTGCAGAGTTCTGAATACACGTCATAAAGAAGGCTGTTGGCATCCGCTTTTTCAACTAGCTCTTCAAAATGCGCACGGAGTTCACCTTTTTCAGGATCGAGCGTAACGGCCTTTGCATACCATGAAGCAGCCTTGTCGAATTCAGAAAGCTCGTTCTCATACAGGTTGGCAATCTGAACATGCCGCGAAACTTTTTCGTTCTTGTCCTCGGTCCACCCAATGATGATCTGAATCGCATCGATCGCTTTGCTGTGCTCGCCACGGGCCGTGTAGTAATCCAAAAGCTTGCGGGCAGTCGCCTCATGCTTCGGATCGACGCCGAGAACTTTTTCATAGGCAGACACTACGAGATCATCGTCTTTCAAATGTTCGCTGGCCACATTTGCCATGCGTTCATAAAGACCAATCTGGACCTTTTCGTCACTCACATCGCTGGCCGTGAGGTCGAGAAGTTCATAAAGCTGTGCGCACATGTCGAGTTCGACATAAAGCGAACACATCGCATCCCAATCTTCCGATTCGCGGAAAAGCTGTGTAAGCTGTTCCAACGCCTGGTCTCTCCCCTCTTCGATGTCAAGCATCTTGCGAAGTGTCTCGATACCTTTTTCCCGTGCATTGAGCGGCCCGAGATAGAGCTCGGCCATGTGCTCCATATTCTCGATGCGCTCTGGCTCGTTGTGCGCAAATTCTGCACAACGTTCGTAAACGCTGAGCAGTGACTCATAGTCCGACTGCTTCTTGTACAAACGCGCTAGCTCGACAAGGGCTTCACCTGGATCTTCCAGGCACTTGCTCATGGTCTCCCAGCTTTCAATGGCTTTTTCCGGGCTATGAAGATTGTTTTCCGCAATCTCGGCCTGCCGTCTATAGAACGAAATCTTCTCGCCTCCGTCCGCAACTGCAGCCTCTTTCGCGATGACATCGTACAGGTTCGCATACTTGTTCCCCTGTTCATAGAACTCATGGAGCTGGCGCAACGCCTTGACCTGCGTCGGATCGATCTCGACAATTTTGTTGAGAGGTTCAATGGATTTCGCCGTATTTCCAAGATTGGTGCTGAATATCGATGCAATGCGATAATAAATATCGACGCGATTTTCGGGTTCCACAGACTCCGCTTTCTGGTTCAGAATCTTAAGAAGCTCGTTCCAGCGTTTCGCCGACTCATACCGATCAATCAGCGCATCCACCGCTTCGTCATTGGAAGGATCAATGTCAAGAATCTGATGGTACAGCTTCAAAACCATCCCATCGTTATGCTGATACTTGTCATAAATCTCAATGCTCTTCTTGAGGATCGCAATACGCTCTTCTTTATTTTCGGGATCGGCCGCCTCAAAATCATTCTTGTAAATGTCAAGCAGTGGCTGCCATCGCTGCATACGCTGATACAGGGCAATCAGCTCTTCCCTTGCCACATCGACAAATACGCCATCCCGGAGCATCTGATTCCAAACGCTCACTGCTTTCGCCGGATTATTCAGCTTTTCCTCGCTGATTCTCGCGATCTCGCGCGAAACATTGAGTTCACGATAACTGCCGGCCACAACCCCCTTCAGGGTCTGTAAAAAGCTCAGAACGCGCTGCCACTCCCCTGTCGATTCATAATAACGGCAGTAGAAACGAAGCATACGGCTATTTTTGGGTTCCGCCAGCTTAATTCTCTTATAAAGATCTTCAGCATCTTTAAGCGATCCAAGACGTTCACTGTAGAGATGAGCGAGGTCGTTCATAAACGGAACTTCTTCCGGGCTCTTTCTCAGCTTCTTCAGGAGTTCCATCATATTGGAAGCAAGCGCCTGGAGTTTTCCATGATCGTTGCCGGCAAGAACCGCCTTGGCCTTGTAAGATGCACGATCCTCACCGTCTGCAATAGGCGTAGCAATATCGAGAGCCTCATCGCGGCGTTCGAGACGAAGATCGAGAACATCCGCTTGGTCTGCACGCATGATACGGGAATTATCCGGAAGTTTTTCCGACAGCGCCGCAAGCGTCACCGCAAGGGATTCATAACAGCCAGCATCTTCAAGGGCATCACAGAGTTGTACAGCCCCTTCCATATCCGTCACAAATTGCCAGCCAGTCTTTGATATTTCGGCAATTGCATCCTTGTCTCCAAGATCTGCCTTCCTGTAGATGGCTTCGCAACAATCGTTCAGGTTGCTTATTGGCCCATCTTCCTGCAGTTTAACGGCCTTCCTTGCCTTGCTCTCGGCTTCTTTCTGAGCCTTCTTCGCGGCGGCTTCCTCTTCGGCTTTCTTCGCGGCGGCTTCTTCTTCGGCCTTCTTCGCAGCGGCTTCTTCTTCAGCCTTCTTCGCAGCAGCTTCTTCAGCCTTCTTCGCGGCGGCTTCTTCTTC
>JAZODZ010000318.1:0-3901 GCA_045597285.1 Myxococcota bacterium | reverse complement strand
ACAAACAATGAGTTTATTCATCTAATGATGACATTGCATCATATTGATTTTAATAAGTGAGTCAAACGACCATCCTGTTCAAGTCTCCTCCAACGCAGGAGATTTAGAGGGACCTTACCTCACCGACTTTTTTGGATTCTGCTCCTGGCACTGAGCGGCCTTGAGGATCGAACGATAGACATTACCGGAGCTCATGGATATAGGGGGACGCGGCAGGAGGCGGTTGGCATCGTCGCGGAGAAATGTGATGAGTTCGGCGGCGGCGTCCAAAACGGCCTTGATCTGCATCTCGGGGATTTCGGGGTTGGTGATGGCCATACGAACCGAACGGTGACCGAGCATCGGGTTCTCTTCCTGTTCAGGCCGCTGTTGTGCGGGAAGAACTCGTGGAGAGGAGCGTCGAGCAGCCAGCAGGAATACCATGCTGATTATGTGGGTGTTTTTGTAGGTGCCGTGCTATTTCGCCTGCGGCTCAATACGCACGGCTTTCAGCGCTATGCCCTGCGGGCATACGCGCCTATGCGCTTGCCTATCTCGCTACGCTCAATACGGCTCGCCAGATAGAACAGAAACGCTCAGAGACTTTTTATAATCTTGTCTGCTTTTTTGGCTTTCATATAGAGGCTATTAAACTCTTTTGTAACACCGCTGCCAAAATGTATATTATATGGCACCACGAGACCGTCTGAAACGATTGTGTTTTTAAAAGGAATAAGCGTAGCATCCAGATATACTGGCAGTGAAAACATCCAGACCATTTCTTTCCAACTTGATTTTAAGCCTTTTACGAGATAAACATTGTCCGTATTCTTGGTATCAATAAAGATAGATCCTCTTTTAAGATGGCGTTCAAGCAAGAACCTACTCGTAATGTGATGTCTCCAGTTATCAATAATATTTCTATATTCTAGACAGATGCCGTCACATTTGTCTAATAAATATGAGCTTATTAAAGAATCTGAATGATTCCACAGTTCTCTTACGATCGGCATCAGATTATTTGGAGCGTAACATCCTTTTGTCGATATTTCACCTATGGTTTTGTTAATACCGGACTCTCGATTTACGTAATCCAAAAGTGGTAGCCAAAGTTCATAAAACAAATCGCTGTCAGCCTCAGACAGTATTTCGTTATTGATCATATTTACTCCTTATGAGTTTCTCCATTCCTAGCCATGATACGATTTCTGCATTCTGGTTTGTCAATGCGACACCAACAGCCGCTCGCGTATGTGCCCTCGGCACATAGCGAGGCGGCTGTCGGCCGTATGCGCTTTGCGCATAGGCCGACACGCAGGGCGTATCGGCGCAGCCGATAGCCCGCGCACAAAAAAGCCCCTGTCTCTTATACCAGAAACAGGGGCTAAACCTAAAGACCAAAAGTCTCCCCCAATGGGGGAGATTTAGAGGGGGCCAATTACTTCACCGACTTTCTCGGATTCTGCACCTGGCACTGAGCGGCCTTGATGATGGAACGATAGACCTTGCCGGGACTCATGGAGACGCCGGTGAGGCCGATTTCGTGCAGGCGGCCGATCGTTTAGACATCGCCACCGTGTTCGCCACAGATGAAGATTTCGAACTTCGGGACATCGAATATTTGGGGGCGCGGGCGTCTTTGACGAACGTGGGGACCATCTTGACGATTGCATGTGGGGCGTGATGGATGGAGATGAACGGATGACGCTCGAAGAATTCCTTGTTGACGTAGAGCGGCAGGAAGCGGTCGGCGTCGTCGCGGGAAATGGCGAGTGTCGTCTGGGTCAGGTCGTTGGTACCGAAGGAAGCGAAGCCATAGACGGGGTGAACGTCATCGTCATAGCCTGCAACTTTGGCGCGGAGGGCGGGGACGATTTCGCTGCCGGAGATGGCGGCTGCCGGGGTTTCGACCATCGTGCCGAGTGCGTAAGGCACTGCAAAGCCTTGTCGATCATGATTTCGGAGGCACCGACAACGGCAGGAATACCCCATGCGGTGGCCATAATGGCGGCGTGAGAAACCTTCGTACCGGTGGTGGTCAGAATACCACGGCTGGCCTTCATACCCTTGACATCTTCCGTAAACCACTATGATGACGCAGTTTGTGCGGCCGCACGCTCAGTACTGGACGTATTCGACAACATCAGCAACCCAACGCCTTGCATACGCCGAGGAATATGCCAAGCTCGAATCGCTTCTCACCCAGCTTGCCGAAATTCCGACCAACACACTCAAAACCGCAATGGTAGATGGGTGGATTACCGAGTTGCGCCGCCGTGTGGATGCCTTTAATGAGCTGCGCAAGACCAAAACACAGACGCGCTCCGAAATCGAAACCGGTGCCAGCAAAAAAGCCCGTATCGCCATCATTGATGCCTATCGAACCAAGTGTTTATTAATGCTCTCAAACGTCTCGATCTTATGATGAAGTTGAACAAGTATTGTCTTGGCAGTCATCTTCCAATTCATTCCGAATGGTTTAGATTCAACATCTTTATTAGAATTAGATAATCCAAGTTCTTTAAGGGCATTCGATTGTTTGTTTTTAGATATTCCGATGAATACACATTCGATTTGGCCTCCAAATAACGTGCGTTTGTACCATTTAATTCACTATCTCCCAGCAACTGCCGGGATTATCTGCGTAACAGCCATAATACTCATCTGCAAACCAGCATTCCGGAGGCCAACCAGAACTAGTGTGCTTATACTTATTATAGCCAGAACAACAAGTTAAACTGTCTTTTGTACTGTTATTATCTTTGTAACAGCACTTACTATCTTCACATCCGCCAGTCTCACACACAATGCCGCAATAACCACAGTTAGTTTCAGCCGATGTTAAATTTTTTTCACAGCCGTTCTTACGATCATTATCACAATCACCAAACGAGGCATCAGAACAAACAGCATAGTCACACATGCTATTATGACAAGACACTCCTATAGCATTTTCAACCTTTTGATTACAGTTATTGCCCACAACGCCGCAATTTTCGACATTCGATGAGATATCTGTCTCACAGCCGTTTGCAATATCACCATCAAAATTCGCCCATCCCAATTCACATTCGATACATGATTTCATGTGTACATTATTTAGATTTAAACAAACAAGTACGGAATTCTCATCATTTGCATCCGCTTCTTCCTTATATGTGTTATTCGTATAATAACACTCTTCACCATTAAGACAACCACATGTAATTCCAGATTTACAAACATTAAAACCATCGCGGCAAACATGGTTATCTTCTGGAGTTGTACATCCACCACAGTTTTCGAGTGTTCCTGCTGTAGTATGACAGCCGTTTGTCACATCGCCGTCATCCGCACAATATATATGGCTTCCAGTATCATCACACTTACATGTATTCGTGCTAGCATCAATAAGGATAACATGATCACTTTCTTGATCCTTCTCCGGATTCTCATTTTTTGGCTTCAAACAATGATTACCGCATCTAATCATGTCCGAGCTGCAAGCACTATTACAACTTTCACCATTACATATTTTCCCTTGCTCTATGCAGTTTATGCAATCTATGCCACAACATTCCGAATTGTTTATATAATTTATACATTCATACTTATCATTATCAACCTGTTTAATGATTTGATTTGTCGGACAGCTGCACTTTCCATTAGAGCAAAATGATCCTGAAAGTTTTTCGTCACAGTTCCCGTAATAAATTCTTCCTGCAACATCATTTGGATAACTGTCTTTATCTATTGCACCACAATACTTATTATTTGTATTAGGATCAATGCATTCGCCATCTATCTCTAAACTCAAATTATTGCAAACGCAATCATATACACCATTTTCTTGTCGCTTACATGTTTCAGTGTTTGTACATTTTTTCCCCATATAGTTTTCTGAATTTTCATCAGGCGAATTGCATGCGCCTTTAGCACCGCA
>JAZODZ010000317.1:0-6543 GCA_045597285.1 Myxococcota bacterium | reverse complement strand
CGGCGAAGATGTCAAAGTTGAAACGCTGGCCACGCCAACCGAAGACCCGCATTATGTCGATCCGAGGCCGGATTATGTATTAAAGCTCAGCCGTGCCGATCTGCTCGTCTATAACGGTATGGAACTGGAAATTGGCTGGCTGCCTGCACTTCAGAAAAATTCCCGCAATACAAAGGTACTCGACAATGCCCCGGGCGCATTTGACGCATCGCGATTTATTACCCCGATTGATGTTCCAACGACCAAAGTAGACCGTTCACAGGGCGATATCCATGCCCAGGGAAACCCGCATTACATCTACGCCCTTCCCGAGGCCGTCCTCGTTGCATCCGCGCTCGCCAATAAATATAGCCAAATCGACCCCGAACACGCCGAAAACTATAAAAATCGGCTTGCACAGTTCAAGAGCACGGCAAAAGCCAAAGACGCCGCGTATCAAAAGCGCTTTTCAGAACTGAGTTCACACCAAATCATCACTTATCATGAATCCATGGGCTATCTGAACAAATGGCTCAAGCTCGAACAAATCGGAACGATTGAACCCAAACCCGGCGTCGCTCCAAGCCCAAGCCATGTGGCACAACTCGTGGGAAAACTCAAAAACACTCAGGTCACGGCGATTATACAGGAAACATTTCAGCCCAAAGCAACCAGCGAAAAAATCGCCAAACTGCTCAATATCAAGGTAGTGGCGATAGAACCCGGTCCCAGAGACGATGAAGATTATTTCGTCTATCTCGATCGCACGATTGATTCTTTTTTCAAATAGCTACAAACATTGAAGCCCTAACGGGCTTCGTTGTCTCACGGCATACGCCGAAGGCGACAGAGGGGGTGAGGCCCCCAAAATCGTGTTCATTTAACTCAACAATTCTATGCCAGTTTGCTATGATAGATTTTTATGAGTCTGCTGGCAAAAACAGTCTCGACAGAAGGAACACGATGATGAATTTAAAAAGAATCAAACGAAATATTCTCTTTCGCCTGATGACAGCTCTTGGCTTTGGCGGAATGGCTGCGTTTTGTCTCTCGTCATGCCAATCGCCATCGGCCAACAGTGACAAACAACCCAAGCAGGAAACCGTCAATGAAGCCACTGCTGAACAGACGCCACCCACGGTCGAACAAACGCCACCCACGGTCGAACAAACGCCATCCACGGCCGAACAAACGTCCGATAACGAGGTTTCTGACGAATCTGCAGACGAATCCAAACCGGTGATGGACGAAGAAACACTCAATACATTTTTCCCACCAGCGCAGGACAATGCGGTTATTGTTACAAAATATGGCATCCGCCCGCCGTTGCCCCCGCAAGACATTGAGAATATCGACCTCTCAGTCCCTGCCACGCCTGAAGAGAATGAAAAACGCCTCCAAGAAAGGAATCAGAGCGAGGAACAGTTACAGAAATGAAATAAGATAAGAGCGCCGGGTAAAAGCGATTTTCCCCCATTATTTCTCCCCCTATCCATTGGGGGAGATGTTGCCGCAGGCGACAGAGGGGGTGAGGCTGCCCCCGAATAATGGCGTGATCGATGATTAAACAATTATTATTTGATAACAATCACATTGGATATTTGGGGCTAAAAAAATGGATCGCCCTTCGTGCCGGTGCGGAGCTTTATAAAGATCGAGTCGCAGAGCACAAACTCGCGGAACTCTTCTGGGAATGTACACTTCGATGCAATCTCAACTGCCGTCATTGTGGGAGCGACTGTGTCTCACAGGCACGTGTTCCCGATATGCCGGCCGAAGATTTTTTCCGCGTTCTGGACGAAAGCATCTCTAAAAAAATCGATCCGCGCAAGCTGCTCATCGTCATTTCAGGCGGCGAAGCACTCGTCCGTGACGATTTGACCGAGATCGGCAACGGCTTGAAAAAACGCGGCTATCCCTGGGGCATGGTGACGAACGGGATGCTCCTCACCGCAGAAAGACTCGCCGAACTCCGCAAAGCCGGTCTTCGCTCGATCGCGCTCAGTCTCGACGGTCCCGAAGATATCCATAACGCGATCCGCCAGAATCCGAGATCTTATGAACGCGCCGTCAATGCGCTCCGTGCAATCATACAATGCCCCGGTCTCACTTACGATGTGATCACATGTGCCACACCGGCGCTTCTTCCTAAACTCGCCAAATTCCGCGATTTCCTCATCGCAGAAGGGTGCAAAGCATGGCGTTTGGGAACCATCTCGCCAATGGGACGCGCCAAAGAGACGCCCGATTTGTTGCTCAACGGCAGTCAGGAACGCACAGTACTCGATTTTATTGCACAGACACGAAACGAAGGAAAAATCTATGTTTCCTTCACTTGTGACGGATTTCTCGGCCGATACGAAGGCGTCGTGCGCGATCATTTCTTCCAGTGCGATGCCGGTATCACGACGGGCGGCATATTGATCGACGGATCGATTTCTGCATGCACGAGTATCCGCGGCAATCATATCCAGGGCAATATCTATAAAGATGATTTTATGGATGTCTGGGAAAACCGTTTTCAAAAGTATCGCGACCGAACCTGGGCAAAAAAAGGTGTCTGCGCCAATTGCGAAATGTTCGCATTCTGCCGCGGCAACGGAATGCATCTGTACGACGACAATGACAACCTGCTCCATTGCGATTATCAGGAAATGAAAAAGTGCGAAACTGAATGTAAATAGTATTATTCTAATTACTACTAATATTTTCAGCTACTTCTTACTCATATCGAATGATGCGCCAATGCAACACACGCTATGATGACAAAAACAATTTTTTGACACCTGATGTCATTATTATGTGGGCTGAATAGTTACCTGTTTCCATGATATATATCATAAAACCATTGATTATATTAAAAATTCAATTATAATAGAGCGTATTGTTTCCTATAATTATGGGAAAACATTCATTTTTTACCTCAAAACATCAGGACCTCAGCAATGCCACTTTCTAAATTACAATGTACAGCACTTTTAATCTGTATCGCTGCATTTACTTCATCTTGTAGCCTGGACACCAAGTGCTCAGAAGATTGCTCAGGTGCATGTGTCGATGGCAAGTGCGTCATTTGTCCAATTGAATGCCCTAATAAATGCGATTTCAATGGAAAGTGTCCTTGCCCAAGCGATTGCCAAGACACCTGCGATGCCAAAGGTGCCTGCCCCAGCCAACAATGCCCAAATGAGTGCCCAAATAACTGCGATGATGACGGAATATGCCACACGACGTGTTCCCCTGAATGTCCTGAGTTTTGTAACAACGATGGCACATGTCCTCAATCCTCCCTTGCTTGTCCTCAGGAATGCCCAGACGAATGCGATTCCGAAGGAAAATGCCCAACGCAACCACAAGCATGCCCTGAAGAATGCAAGGGATTATGTAATATTAATGGCGAATGTGTCTCCGATGATATGCCGAATTGCCCTGCCGAATGTCCGGCCACCTGTGACGATTTGGGCAAATGCCCAGCAAACAATGGCCCTTCATGTCCCGATGACTGCCCCGAAAACTGCGATGGCGAAGGCAAATGCCCAGATCCGCCCCAGCCACTCTGTCCCAACACTTGCCAGACTTCATGCGATGATAACGGTGCTTGTCAATGTCCAGGCTCATGCAAAACGAGCTGTGATGACAATGGTATCTGCCAATGCCCAAGTTCGTGCAAAACGAGTTGTGATAGCGACGGCACATGCCAATGCCCAAGTTCGTGCAAAACAAGCTGTGACAGTAACGGCACATGCCAATGCCCCGCTGAATGCAAATCCAACTGTAACTCAGATGGCGTCTGTCCTGTCTTATGTGGCACAAACGAATTCAAAAAAATCTATTTTTCGTTTGAAGAAGTTGACTTGCTCGCGCCCAAGTATGGGAAAAGAAATGCAGTCACTGCAACATTTAATTTCAAACTGACCGATGGAAGTGTCATCAGTGATTTGTCGAAAGTCCCCCAGGACTGTATGAATAAGCTCCAACTGAAATGCGATCACTCGAACATCGCCACCATTGCCCCTAACGGTTCTGATGTTCTGGTTTCAGCAGTGGCAGCGGGAACAACGACATGTCGTGCCACGTATTCGGGTTCAAGCCTTTCGGATGACCTCAAAGTTCACGTCATAAATCCCGATCGACTCAATGAGGATATCAATACATTAGTATCAGGAAAATATACGCACTTACCGAAGCTCCCAGTCCAATTGAACAGTCCGGGACGCGTCACTCAAGGATTCGACTTCTATAACGACTCGACTATTTATTTCTCTCAGATGTTACATAATGGTGCCAATGCTCAAACAACTTCGGGTATACACTATGATCGAAAAGGCGTTTCGGTCATTCCCTTCGATTTAACGAACAAAAAAGAAGAGCCTATAATGACTTTCTATTGTTCCGGACACGGTCAAGGCGTCAGCATTGAACAACTCAACGATGGCAATTACGTCTGGCTCGGCAATTACGGAACTATTGATAAAGAGAACGGGCAAATTCAGTATGAAGCAGGTTTTCAGGAATCGCAAACGATATCGAGAGTAAAATGGGAAGCCCCAAAAGAACTCTATCCAGAAGACATTGGTGAACACTATACCTATCTGAGCAAAAACGGAACTTATAATTTTGGCTTTGAAACAGCCGTAGACGCAAAGAATAACCGTATTGCATTCAGATCGTACAACAGTGAGCTTGTCGATAACCGTCATCCCCTTACAATCAGAATTTATAATCTTTCAAAAGTTAAAAATATTGCAGCATCCAACACAAAACTCCACGAAATCACTTATATCAATAAAGATGATGAACTCATAACAGAAACGCCAACAGTATCTGTAAAGGATCTCTCGACGCTTGGTAATCCAATCAGCCAGTTCACAACAAATGCCGCAAAGTTCCCACTTCAGGGATTTGATATCGATAATGGCCTGCTTTATGCCGTAGGCGGAGATGTTCATGATGTATTTCCAAATGATAATCTAAATACATTTACACGTAACCATTATAAATATTATTCAAAAATATTTATCGACGTCTATTTGTATGGCGGTTCTTTTATTAATAGGTACTATCTTGGACCATTCTATAAAGATGGTGCTGTCCACAATGGTTACAACCGAAATTACAGTCTCATCAATAAAGTTCTTGAAGCCATGATCGTACATTTTGAGGGCAATGATGACACAAGCAGCTGGAATATCGGTTATTTCGAACCAGAAGGCATCCGCGTCAGCGACGGTAAACTTTATATCAATCTAGCCGTTAAACTAAATTATTATTCCGATAGTACAAAAAAAAACATCCATACCCGGACACACCATTATATTCTCACTTATGATTTAGCAAAATAGTAAGTGCTATGGAATCTCTGAACAAATAACTTTTTCCTGGGGACGCGGGCGACTCGCCCGCGAAAAAACTAGAGTTGATTTTTGGTTATTATTGAAAGCGGTTAATTATTCAGAACTTCCTATTAATTATTCAGAACTTCCTATGGCATAGCGAATAAAAGGATTATCGCCCATCTGGGCGACAATCCTTACAGCCGTTCTGTTTTCGATTTGCTGGCAACATCCTGTATCTTTTCAATACGTGCAAGCCTGCGTTTTATAACAGATTCCGCATCTTCATGCGTATAGCCAAACTGCTCAAGCAACGCGATCATGCCCGTTTTTTTGTCCAGCGAAGGATCGAGTTTTATCTCGAGTTTGTTGTTATAACAATAGGTGATAAACCTTGCGTTCATCATAGCCCATTCGATGATTTCATCATAATCCAGTGTACCGTGGTGACGGCGCGATTCCAGTGTGTCATGTTTGCCCCTCGCACTTAATGCGAGATATTTTTCCGACTCGTAAGCGCCTTCCTGATAAGTCATGCAATACTCATTATCAAGGCGTTTGTTTATAATGAGGTTGTCCCATAAATACGGCTGTAATTTGGTATAAAGCCAAACGGTGCCGTTCATAAAAGATGCAGCCAGGTTGCCCTTATGTATATCGTTGCGGCAAGTCATGCCGGCAACATTCCCGAAGTGGACATGTGTACCGCATGTATCATTCACATAACCATTCAGAATTTCCTTGACCCCATCGAGAACGGTTTTGACCGTCGGAAAATCCGAGGCATGAAGAATCGGACTGACTAGTTCATACCCGAAGTTTTTTTTGGCCTTGTCGATATCCTTGTTCGTCGTGTGATCCCCAACAGAACTATCCGCGCCAAGTGTCCAGGCTTCCGGGCTGTTTTTTCCGTAAACACCAGTAAATATATACGGTATTCCATGCGACACCATGAATTCTTCAAACCGCTGACGCGCATCAATACTCGCCTTGCCAATGAACTCAAACTCAAATCCAAACGTCATTTCATCCCATGAAAGCATACCACACTCCTTTTTTTGTCCGTTGTTCCCCAAAATCTAATGCAACCGCGAATTGTGAACATCATACCATAAAAAAATCCAAGATCCCGAATCAGCACCATAAAAACTGAAAATAATTGTTCAGACCTCACCCTGCCCGCGTTGCGGGTCCCCTCTCCCATTCTTGGCACAACGAAGCCCGTTAGGGC
>JAZODZ010000316.1:0-5799 GCA_045597285.1 Myxococcota bacterium | reverse complement strand
CGGCCTGACATGAAAACATTCCGCCCCTTTTAAATAACTATCCGGTGCGGGCTTGCTCGCCCTATAGTCTTTCGATGTCAGAATCAGGTCAAACAGTTCCCTAATCTCTGGCCGTGCTGCAAAGACACTCTGCATCTTCGCATCATTGCTGCTCGTCACAATCGCAGTTTTGACGCCTTCTTTCCGAAGTTTTCGTACAAAATCACATACGCCCGGAATATAAATATAATCCATCCGGCGTTCAAATTCATTGAGCCGTTGGGTAATATCGGCCTGAGCATCGATATTTCCATTGAACCATTCTTCAAAGATCTGAATCAGCGTACGCCCTTTGATTTGTTGCGCAAAATCGGGAATATCAGGCAGATACTCCTTGCCAATGCATCCATAAAAGGCAGTGTACTGCCCCTCGGTATCGAAAACGACACCATCCAAATCAAAAAGCGCAGCCCGTATTGTCGTTCCTTGTGATGTCTCCATCTATTTAACTCCTGGTACCAACTACAAATCTATTTGCCAATCCAGCGTACCCACTCCCCCATACCTGTGTCGCCCGCCAAAACTTAGTCTTTCTCAGTTTACCTCAAGAGAACATGATAAAACATACTAAAAACAACGTTTTCACATCATTGCCACCTATTGCCTATTGCCTATTGCCTATTGCCTATTGCCTATTGCCTAATTGCGGTAGGAATACGGACTTAAAAAACCGCCTATAGGGGCTGAATAGTTGCACCTGAGTAGTTACCTTTACTGTCCTTTACTGTAAATATTTATTGACATCCTATTTTTGTTTTTGTAATAGTCTAAAATCGTGTTGATAATTTTATCATCACTTATTTCTTTTTTTTGATTATTATGTTGTTCAGAATACTCATGACGGCAAACTCGTTCACGGGGATATCGACCAGATCCGCAAAGAAGCTCAGGTTCAGGCGGATCGTCTGTGGGCTGAAATGCTCAAATACCCCGAGACCTACGAGTATCACTACGACGATTAGGAGATAAGGATGGCTATTATGTTCAAAAAAATCGCCGTTTTGGTGGCTAAAGCACTGACTTTGACAAGTGTCGGTACGCTCGTATCCGCAGGAGCATGTGAATACGGAGACTTAGACCCGAATTATTTAACAGATCCCATCAATGAGGAGATTGCGGAATATAACAAACTTGTCGAAGCGTGCTGTAACGAGTCTATCGATCAGAGCAAATGCAAAGATCGCTATGACAACGACAACTATTGCGAAGCGGATTGCTGTAAGAATTCCGCTGATGCGGAACAGTGCAAACGCAATTTAGAAGACAATGGTGTCTGTGAAACTGCGAAGGAAACCTAACCATGAAAAGCATCTTTAAAATCGTTTCCACCATCGCCGGAACAGTCGGCGCGGTGGTGGGATTGGGCAGGCGCATAAAGGGGCGGCGGGCATAGCTGAACTTTTGACCGTTAAGACGCACATGTGCCTCTGTCCACTCATCGGCCATCAATGGGGCAGCTTTGTTAAAGCAGCTTAAACGCATAACTAGCTCCCCCGCTTTAACATCCTTGCGGCCCTGCCTGCATGGTCAAGCTGAGCGTCAACCTCGGTCGTAGTGCTTAGCTTTATTTCTACCTCTGAGAGCTGAGAAAGCAGGTCGTTAAAGAAGCGATCCAAAACATCGGATTGCTCAGCCTTTGCCTGCATATCCTGAGATAAGCGCTCGGCCCCCTCTTTAATGATTTCGGCAATATGGGTTAAAGCCTCATTCATTTCATCAAGTGCCACCTGCATATAGCAAAGGTTGCCGCTGCATTTAGTGTTATCCAAGCGCTGCTTAATATTCTGCAAATAAAGGCGCTCGGCGTTTTCCTCGCACTCTCTGAGCTTGGCGAGTTGCATCCGCACAGTGTAATCCTCGGGCAAAGTTGCCGTGGGCGCGGTGTGTTCCTTTGGCTCATGTGATTCAGTTATCTTTTTGCTTTTCCTAGGCATATTGGCTCCCTTGCGTACAATTCCCCCGTTTAGGGGTTAGATAGTTGTGAGAGCTTGCCGATAAATGCTTCTTTGGCGCCGTTTTCAGTGGGCAATCATGCGCAAAAGCGAAAAGAAAACGGCCATAGATACTGTGCACATGTTCATCAAATTAACTAAAACCGCCTGAATCCCCCGAAAATTTTGGATCGGTCGGAGTGGCGCCGACTATTGCTTACCCCTGCCCGTTTGGGAGTACCTACACACAACCACATATTGATGTATGCTGAGCCACACGCGCCCCTATCATTGTTTACCTGCATAACTTACTCATGGTTTGGCTATCTATAAACGCAAAGCGGAATTGGCCGCAAATTGAACAAAGAGGCTACAATGATGAGTTATAAGGATTTATATGAGCTTGGGTTTGTAGAAGATGAGGCGGTCGTTTTGGAGCCAAGAGAGATATTTAATAAAGCTGTGGTAGGTGTTAGCGTTGATGGTCGCCACCTCATTTACGATTATGAGCTTGCCGCTGAGGCACTCCAAAACGCCAATAGTGAGGGCGACGCCTTTGATTTGCAAGAGGCGATAGAATACTTGGAATTTAACACGCTGCGAGCTCTTGAATATGTGCCCACTGAGTTCAGGCCAATAGTGGTTCACATGTAGGCCGTGACACGCGCTCGCACATCTATGCGACGGATATCTATCTGAAATACACGCCGGCCAAATATCCGGAAATGTACCTGGCATTTCAGGCCGAGGCTTTCTTCCGGCAGCGCCTGGTTCCTCGCGACAATCTGTTCGACGCCGTCGGATATGCGCAAATCGTCTGGCAAATCAACCGCCACTGGGCCACGGGCCTGCGCGGCGAATACGGTTCTGGACTCGACAATGACATGCTCGATCCCGAATGGACCGATCATCGCGGCAGAGCTTCCGTGCAGGTCACCTGGTACCCGTCCCACTTTTCGCGCCTCCGCGCACAGGCGTCCATCGACGTGCCCAAATGGCAGACGGATCCCATTTACGCACTCTTTCTCGCACTCGAAATCACGGCAGGGACACACCCTGCGCACAGCTACTAATCCACAAACAAGGCGGCGCGTATGCAATAGCGCCGCCCGCAGGCCGTATTGCCGCAAGGCAATAGGCCGCGCAAAACACAACGCATAAAAGGAGATGATAAATGCGTACTTTGAACAAACTGATGACTATTTCGACCATTTTAGCCGCCGCCTTCGCGAGCGCCTGCACCGAAAACGGCAAAGCCATGGCACACGCCACTTTCCACATCGACACGGCCCTCGTGACCGACGCCGGCACCGAAACGGGCTCGACTTATACGGCCCAAAACGGCGACCAAATCCGCATCGACAGCCTCGAAGTCGAGGTCGAATCGATCGCGCTTGTCGCGGCCGGAAACGGCAGTTCGGGCGATGTCGAGTTTGACCCGGCCAACCCGCCCGCGCCCTTCACGAACTGCCACGGCGACCACTGCCATTCGACAGAATCCGACGCAACCTACACTTTCGACGAAATCAAGCAGATTCTGGCCGACAAGGCTTCGGGCAAAACCAACGTTTTCGAGGCGGACGTCGAAAAAGGCGTGACGCTTACGGCCCTCAACCAGACCCAATCGCTCACGAAACTTGCCGACGGCGACCTCGACGAGACCACAATTGCGGAATACCGCGTCAAACTTGGCGAAATTCATTTCAAAGGCCACAATCTGACCAAAGACACGGCCATCGATCTCAAAAATGAGCACGATCACGAGGATGAGGACGAAGATGATCACGATCACGATCATGAACATGAACACGCGCACGTCGACATGGTTTCGCTGAGCACCGCGCTGTCGAGAACGATCGACGCGAAAGCCGATTACGAACAGGAATTTCATGGCGTCATTTCTATCAATGCAGCGTTTATCGAAGATGTCATCGCGGCAGATGGGGAAATCGATTTCGCCGATGTCATTGCCGACCATGCCACACTGAAAATGGCCCATGAATAACGAATTATATTAACGCGCAATTTCTATTTTTTGGGTGGGGGAAGTCTCCCCCTGCGGCGCTATCTCGCGTTTCGGGCGACCACACGTGGCCCCCCGAAACGCTCAATACGCGCCGACCCCCTCGCCATACCCCATTGCCACGCTGAAGAAACAGGTTATATGCAAAACTCAAACGAAACACCCACCCTCGCGAGCCTCGTCTGCAAAGGTCTGACATTCGGACACGAAAAGGCTTTGATGCCGCCGCTCGACTGGCAGGTCAATCCCGGCGAATGCTGGGCAATCACCGGTGAAAATGGCTGCGGCAAGACGACACTGCTCAAGACACTGCTCGGTTTTTTAAAGCCGCTTGGCGGCCAGCTCGAAATGCCCCGAAATTGTGCCTACGTCGCCCAGGTTCCCGAATACGCCGACACGATTCCCGCAAGAATCCGCGATATCGTGGCACAAGGACTTGAGTCGCATTTTTCATTTCTCAAGCCTTTCCATACCTATCGAAAGCGAAAAGATATCGACGATGCGCTGGCCCTGTTTGAACTGACGGATATACAAAAGCGAGATATTTCGTGCGTTTCGGTGGGCCAGAAGCAACGCGCTTTGATGGCAAAGGCGGTTGTACGAAAACCCCAGCTGATCGTGCTCGATGAAGCGACTTCGGCCATGGATCCAAAACACGCCAAAGAGGCGTTCGCTCTGCTGGCCGAACTCGTCAAATCGAGAAATTGTGCTGTCATTGCGGTTTCGCATTCCCTGGCCCTGCACAGCGAAAGCATGACACACGTCCTGGCATTTACCGACCATGGTTTCGAGGAGAAAGTCAATGGATAAGCTGATTCTGTTTTTTGAAAGCTGGGAATTCTTTCAGGAAGCCGCCATCAGCGGTCTGCTTGCCGGATCGCTGCTCGGGGCCATTGGGATTTATATCCTTTTGGGACGCATGGTGTTTCTGAGCGCGGCGCTGTCGCAGACGGCCAGTGCCGGTGTGGCATTTGCCCTGTGGCTCCCGGCCCTTCTGGGACTTCATTTTCACGATTCCACACCGTGGTATCTGCAACCGATTCTCATCAGCTTCATCCTCACGCTTTGTATATTCCTCATGGTGTCCATTCAAATGAGGAAATCCAAATTTCCCGATGCCCTGCTGGCTGCCCTGTATCTCGGGGGAGGTGCCGCAACGATTCTCATCGGTAAGCAAATCGTCCACGAAATACAGGACGTCCAGCAATTGCTGGTCGGAAACGCCGTTCTGGTGGATCATCAGGAATATATCGGCCTTATCGCGATTACGGCAGTCATCCTGTCATTGTTTATATATTGTCACCGCGGGTTTGAAGCGGCTTCTTTCGGGCCTGATGCCGCACAGGTTGCGGGAATTCCGGTGACATTGCTCAACATCATCAAATTCGTCGCACTGGTTCTGGCGATCACCTATACCACGCGCATGATGGGAGCCATGCCAGTTTTTGCATTGTCCTGCCTGCCGGCAGTGGCTTCACGTCACGCGCCGAACGTGCGTTCGATGTTTTATATTGCGCTCTTCACCGGTGCATTCTGCGGATTCGGCGGATATATTGCCGCATTTATCTTTGATTTTCCCGTAGGACCGACACAAGCCGCACTCGCTTTGCTCATCGTCATTCTTAGCGAACTCATATTCGCGATATGGCGAAATTTGAAATCTCATCACAGTATTATCAAGGAGAACGTATGAAAAACGTATTACTGTGCCTGTCAGCTCTTGTACTGTTTGTTCCCTCTGTCGCAATAGCCGAAATCAAGGTCGTGGCAACATTGCCGACACTGGGTGCCATTGCCCGTGCCATC
>JAZODZ010000315.1:0-22044 GCA_045597285.1 Myxococcota bacterium | reverse complement strand
TTGCCAAAACGACGTGGACGAGTCACGACACAAATCTTTCGCTTTTGAGACATCAGGTATGAAATAAATCCCGTCTTGTCTACATAGTAAACGCCTTCGATCTTTAACCCACGAAAACTCTCCGAAATCTCAGCAAATGGTTTCAGCTTCTTGTTCTCTTCCATTTTTGACCTCCTGTTTTCGCCCCCCCGATCGGCATGGAATCATCTCACACCCACGTTGTCCCTCGCTTTGACCACGGCGTCAAGGATTTTTGGTTGGCCGTAGAAACTAAATGAAAGTACGGCGTATGGAGCGTAGCGACATAGCCGTGCTCGCAGGGCGTATGCGCAAAGCGCATAGCCCGCGTCCATTCACATCATTGCAATTTACCCCCCAAAAACATGACCTCCCCTCCCGGAGTAGCATTTTTGCTTATTGGAGAAAAAAATGGCAGGAAAAGCAAAATCAACGGATTCAACCAACACAACTGAAAATGGACTTTTTGCGGGCATGACCTTTCTCTTTACGGGAAAACTAAAGGCGATGAAACGAGCAGAAGCAGAGACC
The DNA here is from genome assembly GCA_045597285.1 of Myxococcota bacterium. GTDB lineage: Bacteria > Myxococcota_A > Bradymonadia > UBA4248 > UBA4248 > UBA4248. Next base: position 21,495 of record JAZODZ010000315.1, on the reverse strand, counting down.
GCTGTAGAAAAATTGGGCGGTAAAGCTCATCGACGCGGGCGCGGATGTCAATGCAAAAGATGAGGACACCTATTCGCCGCTGCACAGGTGCAGCAACGCCGAGAGCGCGAAACTCCTCATCGACGCGGGAGCCGACGTTAATGCAGAAGATAAATGCTATTGTTCACCACTAGACTTATGCCGAGACGACGTGGTCGCAAAAGTTCTCATCGACGCGGGAGCCAAGGCACATATTGATCCACTAGAGGATGACTAATGTGATGATAAGATGATGAATAAGAACGTCAAACGAACCTAAATGAAAGTGCGGCCTATGCGCCAACTGCGCATACGGCTCACGGACGGGCTATCGGCGATACGCCCTCTTTGCCGCCCGCTAACAAATATTAATGCTAAACTTTCAGTCAAAATAGCTGAAATGCTTCTTGCATTAAGTGGAGAATGTATATCATAGATTTAACAAATCATATTAAACAAATAGATAATTCAGCCGTAGGGGCGTGTCGTGACACACCCCTACGGCTGAACAGTTACATTAAAACTTATTCAGCATTACCTTGATTGCTATATTCAAGCATCGAGTCGATGAGGGAGTTTGTAAAATTAAAATATTTTTCAGCATGGCATTTAAAACCGCCGATACCACCATTTTTCTGACTCGAGTAAATGCCAATCCATTCTTCATAATCCTTGGAGGGCGCATCAATACCACGTTCCTTAAGAATGCGCTCAATGCCACGAATATCCATCCCGGTAGGATAAACAATACTATATAAAGCCTGTGGAATCGTATAACCATGCTCGGTCACGAGCAACCAGGCAATCATGCCACCAGATCGATCCGCGCCATGATCACAGAAAACATAGATTTCATCTGGATCGTACCGATGCATGGTATCGAGAAATCGACTCGGATTTGGGAATTTACTGCCGTAAGGAATATGCAAGGTTTCTATACCAGCTTTTTTGAGCATAGCCTCTAATTTTTTGAGATCGGTTGTCGTCATACGCGAAGCCGAAACGACGAGTCCAATCTCATTTTCCAGCATCACCGGGATCGATTCTTCATCCGGACGAGTACCAATCCAATACATCCCAGGCACCTGACGGGCATTTTTGGGCATACCTTTGCGCACCCTGTTATATTTAATACTGGCATGACGGCTCAATATAGCACCATTGAGCAAAGCCTTATTTGCCTTAGCGGCATTCTCGACATTGGCACGTTTTTGTGCCTCGATAGCCAGTCGCTCCGCCTCTTCTGCTCGTTTTCTCTCTTCCTCAAGTACAACAGGATCGGGCTCAGAATGCACGGTAGCTTGTGTAGCAGTGTCAGCCTCTGCCGTATTTCCGGCCTCGGACAAAGTCGACTCAGTGGCATTCTGCGGACTCGAAGTCGGCCCGCAACCGCTCAAACCAAGCGTCAGAAACGATATAAAAAATAACAAAGATGAAAAACTAAATTGTCTAAGCATTATTTTTAAGAAGCACTTGATGTACAGGAAGAAATACAGGAAGGCACGCACGATTCGCGTGCAGAGGTGTTGAATTCATCGTCACCAGAAAAAATCTTTGCACATTTCGACGAACAATAGTTTTCGCAACGTTCCTGGATTTTAGGATCGACTGGACCGGTCGGTTTTTTCTTACAACCGGCAAAAAAACACAAAAAGGATAGACACAAAATGATAACGATTGCCTGTTTTGTCATGACGAACTCCTTTGCCCATGCGCCTGCGGCGCATAAGCGAAAGTCTGTGTTATACACAGACTATGTAATAAGTTGCAAATTTACGAATTGATGTCGATGATATCGGTTGCATCAGCACGATTTTCCCGATTCTTTTTCGCGATTTCTTCGGCCTCTTCGTCCTTCATTTGGCGCGTTTCTTCGGCTTTCGCTCTAGCCTTGTCCAAACGATTCGCATCGTAACCGAGCAAACCGAGGTAAGCGATTGTTTCCTTAACCGCCAAAGCCTTGTCAAAGTCGTTATCACCATATTTCAGGAAGCAGTTTTCGAGATAATCGAGCAACGGTTCGGAAAGTGGTGCGTCCGGCTTGACATCTTCTTGAACCGTATTGGCCGGCTCATCCTCGTTCGCCGCAGCTTCGTCGGACTTAAACAAATCTTTAAACCATTGAATAATTCTTTGGATAAAGCTGAGTTTTTTCTTCGGATCTTCTTCCTTGCCAGAAGTATTGGATGCTGCCACGACTTTATCGAGATTGATATCGACATCCAAATCGATCTTTGAAATCCTTTGGCTTCGCGCAATCTTACCTGTATGCCATACGAGGAAATCGTATATGATTTCGAGGTATCTATCGAGATAACGCTCGATAGAAACCGTCAGGCCGAGATCGATTTCGCTGTCTTCAATGACATAAATGTAATCCTGCTCGTTTCGCCCCTTCTTAAGACTACGGATTTTTTCTTCGACGGGAACTTCATCGCGATCATCGTCTGTTTCAGTCGAATCCTCAGAAGAATCAGATACTTCCGAAGGTGTGCAAGACTCGAGAGATTCACCAGTTTCAGAATTCTCGGTCGTTTCGACATTATCAGTCGGTTCGCCGGATTCAATCGTTTCGGCTGTTTCAGAATTCTCGGCTGTTTCAGAATTCTCGGTCGGTTCGACGGATTCAACCGTTTCAGATGCATCGTGATTCTCGGTTGTTTCGGTGGACTCAACCGTTTCAGATGCATCGGGATTCTCGGTTGTTTCGGTGGACTCAACCGTTTCGGACGATTCAGCCGGTTCGATGGATTCAGCAGTCGGTTCAATCGATTCAGCAGTTTCAAGAGAATCGATTGCTTTAGGCAATTCTGGCGATTCGAGAGAATCGGAAGTCTCGGGCTCAGAGCCTGCACTAAAGGGATTCTCAATGTTATCGAATGAATCGGAAGCCTCACCAGGCAGGATTGACTGTTCATCGGGAATCGCGAGGTCGGAAATCAAATCCTCGATAGAATCATCGGCGCGAACTTTGATACGCGGCAACAATTCGGAATAATCACCCGAATAGCTGTCATCATTGAAATCAAATGTCGTGTCACTGTTACTGCCTGCTTCTTGAATGGAAGATTCGGATTGTTCAGAATCAGGAGTTTGAGCGGATTCCGAATCAGCAGACGGCTCGACGGAAGTTTCGGATGATTGTTCGACATCGGTATCTGCTGGCGTGGCAACTTCAGTTTCAGAAGATTGTTCGGGATCAGAAACGACACTATCTGTCGGAATCTGATTATCAGCAGTAGAATTATCAACAATAGAATCATCAAAATCATCATCAGCTATTTCGATATTCGAAACATCTAATTGAGCATTATTAGAATCTTCTTTTGAAGTCTCATTCTCTGCAGCACTTTCAAATATAGCATTAAGTTTATCATCATCAGTGGTGTAATTAGCGAGTTCTTGTTTTTCCTGGAGACGACTGACTTCTGCATCCATCGCGGCAGCTAACTTGGGCTGATTGGAATGTCGATATGCCTCAGCAAGTTGCTGGCGAATTTCGATATTATCGGGATAATCTTTGAGAAGTTCTTTAAGGACAGTTCGTGCCTCCCTCCATTTTCGTGATTCGACAAGCGAGAATGCTTCGTGCAAACGCTTATCAACAAAATGATAATTTGCATTGGACAGGTTATCGGACAAATCCTGGTGTGTCTGTGTGACGACATCGATATACTGCCAGGATTCCGGATATGTTGTTTTAAATATTTCACTAAGGAGGAGACAGATAGTGAAACGAACTCGTTCGAGGACTTCGGCATCATTCAAATGATAGAAGACATCGCTAATAATGACTTCTTTGTCGTCTTGTGAGAGGCTATTAACATTCTGGGCACCATTTTCCCATGCGACATACTGAACGAGAACATCTTGTAATTTGAGGCAAGCGGCTCTGTTGAGCATAGCCTTTTTATAAAGAGCCCACTCGAGGTGAGACGCCTGTAAATAGGCTTCTTTACGCAAAGCATCTTCAACGGTTTTAGAGGCTTTGCATTTCAGACACGTTTCTCTGATAACACTCTCTGCCTTTTCATAAATTGCTTTGCGTTTATCATCAATGGCTTTCTGTTCGGCCGCAGCACTTTTCTGAATATCATCAATTTTATACTGGACAACGCTCTCTTCAATTTCAGGAAGCTTAAGGCGAAGAATATTCTTATAGAAATATTTTCGTTCAGGAATATCAGGCAATTCGAAGAAACGCGCATGCTTGATATCATTATAAGGAACGCATTCAAGATAGCCATTCGTTCTGACAACGTAATCAGCAAAACCATGTTCGATGGTCAATTTCATGCCAGACTGAAGTTCAATCTTAACGGATGCACCCATCTGTTCATCCGTGTTCCATTTCTTGAGAACAATATCACGAATTTGTCTATAATACAGACGTTTATCGATATGATCAGCCGCACGGCGCAGAACAATACCTTTATCCTCAGAAATAGAAACGACCTGATAATACTTGCCGTCCATCGTAATAAACTGTCCAGGCAAGTAACACTGGAACACATGCCCGTATAATTTAGCACTGATGAAATGCTTCTCGCTTAACTCGTCTTCACAAATGAAATACGCATTCTGAAGCGCCTTAAGACAACGCATGACAGCATTATTATTGTTCTCAAGGATTTCATAATATCTTTCATGTTCAACGCTAATGCCATCATCCAGTTTGTTTTCTTTAAGGATGAGTTTAAAATCAACACTTTCTGTTGAATCGGTAAAATCAGAGATATGCTTACTGACAATATTGCAAAATTCCTTCTTAAACTCATCAGGATCATATTCATTAAATTGAACACCGCCGAGCTGCAATTCACGTCGAATGACATTTTCAGACAACGGCTCAGATTTCATCATCATCAATAATTTTAGAATGACATTTCGCTCGGTTCTCGCGTAATCGGGAACGATCGTCGGAATGGCCTTGGCATCGCTCTGGAACAAGTCGATATATTGAATCATGTAGTCACGGAGCATATAGTGGCCACTGATAACATTGACGAAACCTTCTTTAAGCGAGCGCGATGAAAAGATGCGCGACATTTCAAAGAGATTATTATATTCGTCTTCGACAATGAGGTAAGTACTTTGAGCTTTAGGACAATTCCAAATATTAGAACGAACAGCGAGCGCCTTGGTGAACTGCTGCTGACCAATTCTCTGGCCGGTATATTGGCAGATCTGCTGATAATATTGCCCCGCGATCCACATCATATCCATGATGGGGAATTTATCGCAAGCAAACCAGCATTCATTCTGAAGCGGAACGCCTTTGCCGGTTCCCGAAGGCGACATATCATTGCAGACATTATTTCGCATACCGACGAGACTGACTTCCGTACCAATGCCGAGGTAATGCGTCACATTCTCAAGGATCTTATACTGCATATTCTGGCTGTCGGCATCCCAGTATATTTGCAAATTCGTGCCATTGCCAGGAAGCGTGGCGATCACATTTGTAATATTCGTCTTGAGGGTATGTGAGAGCGTGTCGACGAGCCCATCGCAGTTGTGATCACAGGCGCAATACGTAATTTTGTCGCAGTGTTCGAGATCGAGCTGATTGATAATAAGACTCAATGCGAGTTGGCCTGTTGCCAGAATTCGCGACGGCTCAAGGATAAAGACGAATCCGACTTGGGAGAAAAACTCGCGATTGGTTTTGAGCAAATTAAGATTATAGATATCGCTGAATTTCAGAATACCCAAATCGAAACTGGTAGGCGCTTCTGACATAATCTCGGTCTGCCACAAGCCATCCGCACCGAGGAAATGACTAATTCCTTTTCTAATCCACGCCTGGAAGTCTTCCGCGGTAGAATCGCGCCCGATGATAAAGAGACACTTTTTATATGACAAGAGCCGATAAATAATAGGCGGGAACAGATACTTGCCGAGATCCTCATAAAACGGATTGCAAAAGAGGGTACTCTCTCCGCGCAGCAGGCGAATGCACCCTTCGACGTAACTCGGTTCAATTTCATCTTCAGAAAACCGCTGAAAATACAACGCAAGTGTCTGAAGATCCTCATCCTCAGAATTTGTCAGGAAACTCAGATCTTTATCGATTTCGACTTTTGGCGGTTCTTCCTTTTCGTCGTCTAATACGTCTGGCGTACGTCGCAACATGTTGTCGGGATAGGTATTTCTCAGTTCATCCCAAATCTTCCGATAATTGGGATTAAGGGGTTGCGGTTTAGCCTTTTCAACTTTAGTTTTTTCGGGTTCTTTCTCATATTTCTCGCCATCTAAAAATGCAACGACTTCACCAAATATTAGAATAATAAATACAGGATAAAACGGCGCCTTAAAGGCTGCCCATTCCGGATGATATACAGACGCTAAAAAGATGAGAACTGAGGATACAAATACGCCTACATAGATTCCCATCAACAATTTTCGATAGGAGGCTGTTTGCGGCAATATAAACCATGCTGGAAACAGTTTATCTTCTTCAGCCTTAGAATTCTCTTCACCATCTTTGTTATCTTTTTTCTTCTTGTTATCTTTCTTCTTATTCTTTTTAGACTTATTAAGAAACTTATCGAGATATGAAGCGGGCACATCTATTTTCTGATAGAAGCGCGACACTGTCATACGCATCAGTTCATCATTTTTCCAAACCCATTTTAATATAGGAAGAAGAATGCATTTAATAATCCAAAAGGCTGCCACACATAGCAAATTAATCACATAGGAAATGATGAGATTAATCTGAAATGCTCCGCCGAGGATTTCCTTCAAATCCCTCAACATATTTGCGAGTTGGTCAGAAACAACCGCATTCTGTAAATTCTTTTCAATCGCGGCTTTGGCAGTTTCTGCCGCTTCACCTGTCAACCCCATCTGCTCGATCATCGCTGAAGCAGTTTTTTCAACAATAGCAGATTGTTCTCCGCCACCGGAAAGAGCGTACTCGATGGCATAGTTCAGATATTCATACAACTCATAATATAATTGTTGGATCTTAAATAGCGCATAAATCGATAGCAAGACCGACAATACGGGCATCAGTACCTGACGGCCACGATATATTTTGGAAAGATTAACGAGATAACATGCCAGGCATAAAAAAACGAAAGGCAACAGAAAGATTAAAAGCTTAATCTGCTCGAAAACAGTCATCTCTTCCATTTCTTAACCTCTCAATTATCTTCGCAATCATCTAAGAGATAATCGCGCTCGATCCAAACATGATCAATAAAAGAATACGCCGTATTCATTTGTTCATGCTCATTTAGCCGCACAACCTCATCCTCCATTGCAGTCTCAAAATAAAACATTGGATTCTTTACCGGAGCTTCCTGAAAACCATCTGAATATACCTTCTTTACCGCAATACGTTCAAGACCGAAAAGGCGCAACCATTTTTCATCTCTCTCCAACGCATACTGAATTGCGCGCGAATATTCCAAAAGCCGCCGTCGTGCTGCAATATCGTTTTTCTTTCGCGCATCCATGCCGAGATACATCGCCTGGAGCTTCAAATAAGTCAAGAGATTAGAATAAAAGTCACCATATTGTTTTTCAATTGGCTCATCAGACTTTTGAACGGTGGATACTGTATTTTTGAACTCGTTCTCACGATGTTCTATCTCTTTGCTGTATTGCCTGAAAACGTAATATGCACACCCACCCGCAATAAGAATAATCACAATAGTTACGACAACCGCAATAAACCCATTCCAAAAATTTTCCGAAAAAACACTACTCTGCATTGCAGATTGAACGATATACGTTCCATTACCAACGATGATAAGACCAAGCGCTACCCAGAAAACCGTCTTGACGACATCCCATGTCATCTTGGTTTTCTCATTCTCCTCACGAGCTTTATTCGCCGCCTCCAGCTTCTTCTTGTTCTCAATCTCAGCCTTTTTCATCAGTTCTTCAAACTCTTCCGGCGAATAAATGCCATTATTCAACAGTTTTCTTTCATAATCCGTTTTCTGAGCCTGAAGTTCCTTGATCTGGTAATCGTCGAGCAAGTATTCCTCATTCGCAAATTCAAAAGAACGCTGTCGAATCAGTTTTACAGCATTATCCAAAACGCGCTGTTTATTCCCAGTCTTTAGAGACAGCATTTTCTCTTTTGTGATCTTATGACTGCTATCACTTAATTCTTTTAGGTCTGCGTCGCGATCTCCACTACTAAAAGCGCTCCTAGTTTCGCGTTGAAGTATATCCAAAGCTTCATCGCGATCAAAATTCACCGTCACCTTTTCTTCTGTAAATAGCACTTCATTGGGTTTGAACGTATAATCTTCAGCACATAGCAGTTCCTGCTTCAAATTTTTAAACGCGGCTTGAAGCATATTGATCTGACGGTTAATGGCAAAGTTCAAACTATTTTCATTCAAATCCAGCGTAATGCGATACAGATTATATGCTTTAAGGCTACCCGTGCCCTGGCGAGCCATCAACAAAACTGAAATCCAATATTTCAACATATCCTGATCGAATCTGGAGTTTCTGCTACTTATGAGATCCATATAAAGGAATCGGCAATTCACAGGATAGTGATTAAATTCCCAAAACCTAGACCTTTCTGTATCGAATACAGAATTCCAAGCTTTGTTAAATGTCTGTTTTTCATCCGTTTCCGATTTGTGACGTGTCGCAAATAGCAACAATTCCAGCGGACGATTATCAGAAAACTGATACTGCTTATTCAACTCCTTTTGTTTCTGGATCTGTTTTGAATCGTGAAGAACAGCGCGATGTGTCAATTTGAGTTCATCTCGGCGAAGGAAAATATCCTCGATTTCAAATAACTCCTCTAAAGAAATCTGAACCGACGCATCTGCAACTGGCAATTCTAAACATATCGCATTTCTGTCGAATTCAATATAATCCTGGTTCTCATTCGGTGTAGTCTCACTTGCATACTGAACATCTTCAGCACCCATGACTTTGGTACGAATACTCTGCGCATCGATATAACTATTGCCGAATTGGCTAACATCCGAATCCAGTGCTTTCAACTCGACACCGGAGGTCTGTTCTGTATCTAAAATATCATCCTTTGACAGGTAATCCGGCACATTATCGATGCTTATTCCCTGTTCTTGAGGCGCATATCGTTTCGATTCAGGCAAATAACTAAAAATCAGAGCAGTTTTGTTATTTTGAAGCAATCGGAACATTTCAATACTATTCATCGAAAACCGATCACTCATTGCCATGCCGCTGTCTACGCTTTCCATGAGCAGGGCATGTTTGTCCAATTCAACCGTTTGTGTCCCGGATTCCCCCTTTATATCGCGAGTATAATGAATCTCAGACTCCTCTCTAATAGCACCTAATTTATGGTAATTTTCCAGTTCATCGAGAGAAAAGTGGATCGGCCTGGTACTCTTGACCTGTCTGTTATCGATAAAAACAGAGGTTCGAATAAGTTCACGTTCATCAGTTCCATCCAAATAAACTAACCGAAGTCCTGATTTGGATTTCAACTTGAACAGCCGTTCTGTTCTATACCAGTCATTCAAAAGCACGCGGCACGTCTTTTTAAGTCGTTCATCGACATATTCAATATACAGATTTTCTTCATCCAGCACCTCGTCGCCGTCGGCCTGTTGATGAATCAACTGATATTCAATTCGATGCAGAAGGAAGTATTCAATACATTCCTGCTGAAAAATCGAAACCCGACAGTCATCCCCGTGATATTGACAAGTTCGATACAAACAGTCTTTTGTCACGATTTCCGGTTCAGATGTTTCATCTGCCGCGTATAGATACCGGTTATCATATTGAAACACTAAGTTCTGGAATTTGAGCAGCTTGATGAGCAAGTCGAATGAAATACGAACTGTATTTCCAGTCTTTTCGTTGCAGTATGATGCAAACAAATAATGCTGATTCAAGATATCGTCATCATTATTATCAGCATTATCGTCAAACTCTTCATCCGAATTTCGTTCATCAAGCGGTTTCTCCTTTTTGAACCGTATCCGAACTTCATCCAGGTGTTTCTGAATCTGATAAAACCGGTCAATAGATTCTTTAGGAATCACTCGTTTTTCATCTAATTCATCATTAAAATACTCATAAACCTCTTCATATTCCCGTATCGTGCTATATTCATACCCCGCCAGCATGTGAGTTAATCGTATCAACGGGATATCGCTGTTATGCGGCATCGGGTTGTTATCGATATGGGTATAATCAAAAGGATTACGTTCCGAGGCAGTAAATTTACAATTCTCTTCTTCTTCATCCATTTCATCAGTTTCAGAACTCTGTTCTTTGGGTTCGTCCACTGAATCCATGTGAAGTACAATCGCTCGCCATTCTTTCTTGCCCTTCAGAATTCGATCCAAACCCGGAACGGCACTTTCGATGCTTTCCCCATCCGGTAGCCACGGACAAAAACACATTTCGTCAGCATCGATAAAAGGCTGAAACAAAAACTGATAATTCTTGCGCTGTTGTTCAGCACGTTGATTGACAAAGATGACTGTAAACAAGCCGACCTGCCTTCTTCCAGAACGATATGCTGAAAATATGACGAAATCTTTCCTGCTAAGCCTGCTTATGAATATGTTTCATAAGCAGGCGACTTCCCCCGATTACCCCACTTATTTAACTATGAGCTGCATCACAGAATTTGTCGAAATCGTCTTCAATCCATTCGCCGTCTTCATACAGTCCTGTGTCAGCAAATTCATCGCTCTGAAGCATATCGACGATGGCACGAATCAATGCCCAGTAGTATTCAGTAAACTCAAACTTCGCATATCTGCTGAAATTCGCCTTAAACTGTTCATACTGTTCCTTGACGAACTTGCCAAACTCATCGGGCACTTCCATCGGCGATGTCATGCGCTTGATGTAGTCCAACATCGTACGGAACATCGACACGACCATGTCCGTCCCAACTTCAGAACGGAATTCCGAGGGAGGCGCAGATTGTTTCAGAATGATGGGCAGTTCGATGATCGTCAGATTATCATAATCAAACCCGTCTTCCAGAATGCCATCCTCGGTCCGGCTTCCGTCTTCTTTGAGATGCAGTTCGCTGAGCGCCTTGTTCAGGAAACTGTTCGCAAATTTCAGATTACAGACGCGGTTGAGCTCCTTATCGATTTTCTCATCGGCATAATCAATGATGTTTTTCACAATCACAGGATTGATGATGAGGGCGTCGAGCACTTCATAGTAACGATCGCACGGAGTCTTGTTGGATACGACGAATTCCTCTGTCGTTGCTCCCTTCAGATTCAGTTTATAGATGTTGCCGCGATAGTGTTTCGAATACTTGATTCGATTGTACAGCCATCCATACAGGAATGCTTTATAAATGCGATCTTCCTGGTCTTTCTGGTTCTGATCATCGAGTTCCGGAAGGACATTGATGATGTGCCAGGTCTTGTCGATATGCGGCGTGATGACAGGCGTTCTCTCCGTCTTAGGCACGACTTGATTCACGATATCGAAATACGCTTTGAAATACTCGCCCGCGCTGCGAACTTCGTTACTGGAGAACAGTTGCTTTGGAGGCGCGAATTTCGACAGATTGTTCGCCCTGAGGCCATACACTGCCTGATAGAAGAGCAACATTTCAGGCGGAATATCATCATCTGGAACCGCACCGAAGTTCTTCAGAACTTTACCAATGAGTGCGGCACGAGGCGAATCATCGCCTGGATCGAGTTTAGGATTATATGAGCATGCCTCGATCGGCGGACGCTGTTCGCCAAGCGGTGTTTCGATAAACGGAGCGGCCATCTTTCTGGTATCCGCAATGATATCAGAAACAGCCTGTGTAATCTTGCTCGGATCGGCTTCGTTGTTTTCCAGTTCAATCTCGCGTTCCATGGCATCGATGACATTCATATACAATTTCGGCGACTGAGCTTCACGGAGAACTTTCTTATAATAACCGACGATTTGATCATCAAACATACCTGTGAAGAATCCCTGACGTTTTTCAGGATCCTTCAGACTCAGTTCGGCGTATTCCATAATTTTGTTAAAAATGTTCAGCGACAATTTTTCGTCAACTGCATTGGAATCGCCCATATAAGGATTGGCAACGACCATTTTCTCGAGCAGAGTCTGAGATGCACAAACATAACGCGTCGTCCGGCCGGGAACCGGCATATATTTCTTCGAAATAATACGCGTTTTCTTTTCAACGCCGTCAATGCCTTCTTTCAATGAATCATAGAATTTACCGAAGGATTCACACAGATTCTTCAGATAGGTTCCATTCGCATACTCAAGTATAGCTTCCTGAAGAACCATGGTCTTATAATTCGTCAGTGTTTCGGCACCATTCTTAATGGTGCTGATGGCTTTATCTTTATTTTCAAGCTTATCCGTATCGCCACCGATTAAGCCCTTCTTATTTTTGCAAACGTTATCAAGTTCTTTAGAAAGATTCTCGACATCATGCTTTAACCCTTTTGTCCCATCAGAAAGCTGGTTGCGCGTGTCTTTTAGTCTTTCCTCTGCCTCTGCGTTTGCTTTATACAGGAAGAAGCGAATTGCATTCGGATGAATCACTTTCCCATTGTCCTGGATGAATTTCAAAAGATCATAGCTGGGAATTTCATCATTTTTGATATTTGCACTTACGGGTTTCAATGAAAACACACTCTTGGCACAGTCTGTTTTCATCATTTCAATACCCACGCACAATTCCTTAGCCGCCTTATTGAGTTTCATCAATGTATTTCTAATGACACTGTCATCAGGCGTACCACTCTGTGTTCTCGTCTTTTTAACACAATCTTCGATATCGGCATAAATCTCGTCGAGATTTGTCCAACGGTTTCTTGCTTCTTCACAAAGCGCATCGACATAGGCTTCCCATTTGGGTTTGCCAGATTCAAGCGCATCTGTCGGCGGAATAATACACTGATCTTTGATATATTTCGCCAGCTTGTTGCTTTCATTCGCGTTTTCAATAGAGGTACAGTAATCCTTCACTCTGTCGCGAGCTTCTTTTGTCTTGCCCTTTTCTTCAAATAATTTATCGAACTGAAGCCATGAATCCGAAACACTCTGCTTTGTCCAGTTCAATGCGATGTATTCTTCGACGTCCTTGAGAGGATAGACAATGCTGGCACTGCCTGCTCCCGCATAGCGGTTGCGGCCGCGTTCTGCACACAGTTCGCGAATCGTATTATCCTCGCTTGAATTGCTCCGCTTGTTCATTGGCCCAATCGACTGGGAGTAAATGCACATCGCGGCATGATCCAAATACTGATTGAAGTCGTTGAGCTTACGACCATCGGAATTCTGTGCATCAAAAAGGAAGCAGAAATCGTATGGACGTACGTTGTATTCTTCAAATTCATCCGAACCCGGACGCGGGAATTTCATTCCGAACTTGTTGCGGAACTGGGAAGGAAGCGTGCCGTCGCCTTTCATCAGGAAGGCATCGAGTTCGCGAATCGTCGCATACGCATTGCAGCGCAGATTATTGCGTTCCGTTTCACCGTGAATGACGTGATAGAACACTTCGGGCATAATGAAAAAACCGCGCATAATATTGGCGCTCTGGCGGAAACGCGTCGACAGGAAGTTGCGCAGGTATAACGCGACCGGAAGGATAAGGCCCGAACCGGTGCCACCGCAGAGAGAACTCGCCACGACGATGCGAAGGGCCTGTTCGGCCTGATTCTGTTCGAGTTTATACAATGATTCAACGGTCTGATGCAGAGGCTCCATTTTACCCGCACGAATCGCAGTTTCGAGTGCCAGACGCGAAATCGCGCGAACCTGTCCAGCCCCTTCCGTCAATGTTTTGCTGTTCAGGATCGGATTGACAGGGAACCAGTCCTCGCGTGCATGTTCATCGACATTCAGGTATTCACCCACCGTCAGCTTTGTCGATGTCTGAATAGGCGTAACTCGCGGATTTTTCTGATGAATTTCCTGAAGCTCATTGATATCCGTGTCAAATACAGCATACGCTATGCGGTTCTGAAGTTCCTCAGGCACTTCCTCGCTCACGCGCTTTGCGACTCTCGAGACAATCTTTGATCCAATACCACCAAGTCCAACAAGAAGGGTAGGGGCTAACATGCGTTCTCCTTTGTAAAGGGTGAAAACAAATAATACTTTTATACTATTTGTATATAATGTTTATATCTTTAACGATCCATTATTCCAAATGAATCGTATATTCATATCGTTTCACAGTCACGCTTGCAGCATTTTCGCCAAGCGAAATCCTGCAATTATCCGTGTCTTTATTGATGCGTTCGCCATCGACCATGATGACATAGCCATCATCCATGACATTACTCTTGAGTGTTTCCACATTCGTCACTTGCATGGACTTATTCCACAAAGGCTTGGTTGCCTTCAATCTGAAACACACTTCCTGATCTGGCGTGCTGAAGCTCCCCGTTTGCGGAATAAACGGTATCCATGACGGTGATCTGGATGATTTTAAATCTATATCCTCGTCTTTCTTATGGTTTTGCTTGTCCGACAGCTTATGTGTCTTGCCTTTGACCTTAAACTTCGGAATCCTCGGTTTGATGAGTTCGCCAATTAATATAATTAGTGCAATTAAACCGACGATAACCTCGACGAGATAATGCATCAACCAGCAACCGAAAGATATATCGCGACCGATGGTAAGCTGTTCTGCTTTGGGTTCCGCAGGACTCGTCGCTATCAGTGTCTCCATGTTCAACACAGTGCCTGCTATCTCATACGAAACGACGCTTTCTTCGTTATCGAACGGCGTATTCAGTGCCAGTTCGCTCCAGGTTATTCCGCACTCAAACACACCTTTCGTCTCAGATTTCTTGCAATCCTCGAATCCCTCGACGCTCATATCCTTTTTGAGCAGATTGAGACTCGGTGCAGGCATTGCCTCCCAAATCGCATCCGTCATTTCGTGTTCTTTCAACGAGACGGAAACTTTTACCGGTGCATCCTTCGGCGCAATGCCATCACACACGATGCAGTAATTCTCTGCCGTCATCGGCTTCCAAATGAGTTCATCGCGCTCGATATCGTTGTGGAAATCGATGAGGGCTTTATAGCTGCCTTCGACATCGAGCGTACTCGAGTCAATTTCCGGCGTAATCGTGATCTCGGCTTTCTGCGTCTGAATCTTCGAATAATTGCCATCGACAAAGTGCGGAACGATGTCGAACGAACGGTCGTCGTTCTTCTTCACCTCGAACGAATTCACGATTCCCGCTATGCTGTCCGGTGTGACCGTCAGCTTCATCTTGCGCCAGTCAGCAGCACTGATTTCAACCGGCTTGCCGTAATAATCGCGGGCTTCGAGCGAGAAATGCAACGGTTTGCCATCCAGCTTGAAACCAGCCCCCGTAATGCCATAGCTCGCGTGATCGCTTCCGTCGCCCGACGCCCCCTGCGTTACAGAAACACTCGGGTTCGGCACCTTGACCGGGAACATGAATGCGCTGCTTCCACCGTCTTTGGAACTCAGCGTGTTGTATTCGAGGTATCTTCCTTCGTATTCGATCTTTGCCCGCTGGCCTGGCTCGAGGTCAAAATCCGTCGACATGTCGAATGTCGTTCGGGAGACTTCTTCTTCCGCTCCCGTGTCCGGATTCTGACGCGTGATCGTAATTATCCCCTTGATGTTCGGATCCTCGCCAGTCTTGGGATTCTTCAGAAGGCTGTTTTCAATCTTTTCGTGCGTGTCGGGATTCTCGAACTGAAGATCGATATGGTATTTTCCCTGTTCCACTTGCTTGGGATCGAGCGCATTGCCGTTCGAGTCCTGAACTTTGACGCCGATGCCGACAAACGCATCGTAATAAATCTGGATATTCTGGCTTCCAGCGCCTTCGAGATCGACGTGATACGTATCCGGTGCAAAGTACCGCTTGCCCTGAAAACCATTGAATGTGGCGAGTTGTCCGTTGAGTTTGCCGTTCGTCTGCTGGATGATTTCGTCGATTTTTAGCAAATCGCGTTTACGCGTCGTCGCCTGATTCTTCGACGGCTGAGACGCACGGACGCTCGTCATCGGGCGATTGCTCTTCATCTGCTGAGAATTCGTCAGCGAGGCGATATCGATGTTCTGCCCCTGAGCAAACACGATGAGTTTTTTCATCGGAATGTCGAGTTTGAACTGATTATCCGTAGAAACCGGTATCGTGTTCCGCTGGAAAATGCGGTTCCCGATTTGCGTCAGTTCATCCAAGACATCCTGTGATGTTTGGGCATGACGAATCAACAGGCCCTTCTCTTCGTTCGGTACAATCGTCGTGTCGACCGATTTGCCGATGGACAGGACGACGACGTTCGCTTCTTCCGAGAACGTGTTGTAGTAATTCTGCGTGACCTGGGATGTCGAATCTTCGAATTTGCCGTCCGTGACGACGACGAGCCACTTGTTTTCCTTCGCTTTGGACGCATGGTTCGCCTTCAAGTCCTCGAATGCATCGACGACCGGGCAGAACGGCGTATCGCCGTCCATCGTCGTATTCTCTTGAACCGTGTTCACGTTCTGCTGGATGATTCCGGCATTCGTGCTGCCGTGAATGCTCAGAATTTCGGCGCTCTTCGGCTTGCGCTTTGTCTTGCAGGCTGAGAAATTGCCGTCTTTGGCGAGGTCGTATGCACTCATGTAGTACACGTTCAGCGTGTCATTCTCGCCGAGCATGGCGGTCAGGACTTCCATCGCGTATTTTGCCTGGCACCATGTGTCCACATACGTCTTGTACCCCGATTCGGGATCCACGATCATACTGCCCGAATCATCGTAGACAAGATGGATAACGCGGGAAGGTTCCTGTGGGTCAGCCATTGCCGACGTGGCCATCATCCCCATACTCAGGGCGCAAAGAGATAACGCATAACAGACTTTTTTCATATCTGAGAACTCACCTTAATATTCCCAAGCTGTACATCTAAATGCACAACTTAAATGCACAACTGAGATAGCTTTCTTCGTTTTATATATCCCATTTCGTTGATTTTAGCAATCATTTTTCATCTCTGTGCCCACCTATCCGCGTTGCCGATACGCCGTTCGTCTCTACATTGTTTTTTGTCTCTGCATTGTTTTTTGGGGGAGGACGCGGCTATGCCTACTGCATACGCCGCGTGGTTCGCCTATGCGCCTGTGGCGCATACGGCTCACTGGCCCGTCCGTGAGCGCATAGGCGATGCTTCTACGTCACTCTCTTAATCTGGCTGCATCTGGGCCCGTCCGTGAGCGCATAGGCGATGCGTAGGGGAATCTATTCTTGTGGAGACGTGCGATTGGCCAATTACCACCAAATGGCTTGTGCCCACAAAAATTCCTCGCTTTGTGTAATTGGGCGAGCTATGGTGGATATGGTAACCGTGGGCCACACTATCAGATATGAGTGGAGAGCGATCGTATGAAATACATTAACCCATATACGGATTTTGGATTCAAATGGTTGTTTGGGAATGAGAAGAATAAGGTTATTCTTATCGATTTTCTGAATGCCCTGTTTGACGGGATGGAAGTGGTTGAAGACCTGGAGTACCGGCCAAATGAGCATCTGGGAGCGGGGCCGGAGGATCGTCATGTGATCTTTGACGTCTACTGCGTGACGAGCACGGGGGAACATATCATTGTGGAGATGCAGAACGTGCGTCAAAGTGCGTTCCGAGACCGGATGCTCTTTTATGCAGCGGCGCCGATTCGCAAGCAGGCACCCAAAGGGGCTTGGGATTTCAGGCTCAAGCGCGTCTATTCTGTAGGAATTCTGAATTTTACGCTCGATAAGGCGGATTTAAGCGTTCCGGAGGGAACGAAGGCCGTCGAACGAGAGAACAAATCTGACGGCAAGGACTCTACGCACAAGTATCGCCGCGTGATCCAGCTTATGGATATCGACACGAAAGTCATTTTTAGCAGGACGCTGACCTTTATTTATGTGGAAATGCCGAATTTCTCTAAAGAAGAGGCCGAGCTGAAAACGCTATTGGACAAGTGGCTTTATGCGATAAAAATGATGGCAGAAACCGACAATGATCGCCCCGCGTCGCTGACGGGCGAGCCGTTCGATCAGTTTTTTGAACAGGCTCGCTATGCCTGTCTCGACGAGGATGAACAGCGCATCTATGATCGGAGCCTGATGGATTACTGGGATCTCTACGCGATTGAGCAGACGCACTATAACGAGGGGCTGGAAAAGGGCAAGGAGTTGGGGCTTGCCGAGGGCAAGGAACTCGGGCTTGCCGAGGGCAAGGAGCAGGGCGCATTGCAAATGCTTATCAGTCTTGTACACAACGGGTTGCTCTCTCTGCCGGATGCCGCGAAACAGGCGAGCATGAGCGAGTCGGCGTTTATGGCGCAGATGGACAAGTGAGTAAGGCGTTGCCTGCCGTAGGGGCGTATCGTGACACGCCCCTAGGCCTGCAACGTGGATACGAGCAGGGATTTCCCGAAACGACGTGGGCGGGCGAGGAAAAAGGCCCTATCTGCACTGGAAACCATGCGATAGATGAGAGCAGTTTTGTCGATGTAGAGTGCACCACTTTCGCGCGTGATTTCAAAGCTCGATGTCGTCATGATTTTGGCCCGAGTTCTTTGCTCATGGCGTACGCAAAGTCATGAGACAACGAAGCCGTGGAAATGCGGCGTTTATAAGAAAGCGAAATCCAATTAAACAGCAGAAGAGACGTGCGCACGTCTCTTCTGCAAACATCAAACAATCGCCTCGACAATCTCACGTCCGTCATCCATTTGAACCGTCTGGACGCCTGTTTTCTTATTCTTGTTAAAACAGAAACTGACAAGATAGCCCTTGTCGAGGTGAAAATGGTCAAGATACCCAAGGAGCTGTTCCTTGCCCCGTTCATTATAGGCATTGCCACGCCATATCTTCATCTCGATGACGTACTGCTTGCCAAGATAATCGATCACCATATCTAACCGGGTCTGATCGCGGGTCTCTGGCTCAATGTAATAATTCCCCACGCCATTGATGATGGGCTTTACATAAAACATGAAGTATTTTCGCCCCTCTCGCTCGTGGAACTTATCATCCCTATCCCCATAAATATCCTGATAGTGGACAATGAATCTTTGTAAAATCTTTTCTACATTGAGCTGGCCGTTCTCGATAAATTGGTTTCTATAATAAGAGGCTTCCTGGACGAGTTTCGATCGGCGTTCATCCTTATAGGCAAAGAGATTATAAAGATAGGTTTCAAAAATTCGATTTGACACCCTAACCTTTTTGTCATCTATACAAATAAAATTAAACATCCGTCCCAATTCAAAAGCCTTATTTCCATTTATAAATGTGAGCTTTTCTCCATAAAACAATATCTCATTAAGTGCCTGCCGAAGTTCGGGGAAATCATCCAGCTTCTTAGCCATGTCATCAAACAAGGTATTCCGTTCTATAAGAAGCTGTTTGACGGCTTCCACCAGTCCGTTATGATCCCAGCCAAACGGTGTCTCATCAATCATTTTGCAGAGCTTTGAAACGAGGAACGGATAGCCCGATGTATAGTCCACAATATCCTGAGCCACGGCATGGATATCCATTCCCGTGTGGTGGTCATTCTCGTATTCAGTCAGCATGCCCGCGACATCCTTGACATTAAAGGACATATCTACATTGAAGTCGGTCGCAATATTCCAAGGGCTATTGTATTGATGTTCAGCCTCAGGTCGAATTTTGAGTTTGAGGTTTTTGATATCATAAACCCCGGCAAGGATGACGGATTGGAAGGTATCCTGATCCTCACGATTTAAATACATCATTCTAAGCAGACCGAGTAGAGATAAAAAAGGCTTGAAATTGCTTGCCTGATCGACTTCATCGATCAGTAACACAATTGGCTTAGTTGCTTTTTGACAAATTCTAATCATCACTCTGGCCAATTCTGACAGTGGCAATCCCCATCGATCCTTAAATGTGTTAAGAGCAAGCGAAATTTCATTAACAACCTGTTCAGAAACTACACTGATTTTTCCCGATGCAGCCAGCTCCAACGTTCGCAGGAATTCATAACCTAACCTTTCCTCTGTCTCATAGGCAGAATCCCCCATTCCCTCAAAGCTCGTCAAAAAAACTTCGTATTGTTTCCCAAGTTCCTTGCACAACGCCCTCAGCAACGTTGTCTTGCCATACTGACGACCGCGGTTGATGCAGAAGTACTGCCCCTTATCGACCATGCGTTTGGCCACTGCCACACGATCACTGATATCCACCATGTAATGCTTATTCGGGAAGCAAGTTCCCGTAATGTTAAACTCTTTTGCCATGACCACGTTCTCCATTGCGAACCACACCATTATCGAACATACCACGCCCTATGATTCATGTCCAGACGCCCGCCAAGCGCAAGAGACGTGCGGACCGCGCATACGCGGGTGGCTTGCACACTTCCCACAACGAGCGTATGCGCATTCGCGCATACAGCATATTACGCCCCTAAAATCGCCGCAAACCCGCACCATTGCTAGGTTTTCGCGTAGCGAAAATTTTTTGATTTTTTCGTCAAAAAGAGATTGATTTTTTTTTTTTTTTTTATGATGTCGTAGATTTATGCTATTACGAAGCATAATTTAGTTAAAGCATTCTTCAACCATCCAAATTCAATGATGAATTGTGGACAGCTGAAGCCATTAGCCTCGGAATTAATGCCAAAACATTCACATATTATAGAACAACAAATACTTTGAAGCAAAGGATGTAAAATGAGCGCAAACAAAGAAACAGGCACCATCAAACTCAATCTCGATGCCATTATTTACCCTGAGGCACCGGACAACGTCGAAGAAACAGAATCCGGGAAGCTTGTCCTTAACGACACAGAACTCCAGTTGCCAGGCGACATATCATTCAGTCTTGGCAAACTTAAAACTGCACAATATGAAAAAATTAACGAAAAGCATATCATAAAAATCACAACCACTTCAGAAAATGAATTATATATTGGCATTTCAGGTGCTAACAAAGTAAAATACATCACTTATATAGAAACGATTAATGATTCGATTCAGAGCTTTAGCTCAGTATCACAAACAGATAAAAATGATGGAAAAGACAATGATAATGAAAATAGTTCAAGCACTTCAAATATAGGATCAAACAACGATTCCCCTCAAAGTGACGAACCCACAAACGAGCTTCCACAACCTCAAACACCACCGATCGGAATTACATGCCGATGGGGACATATCGAACGCGAGTACAATCAGCTTTTAGAAACGTGGGGAAACGTATTAAAATCTAACCCTAGCAAGTATGGTGAGATTGACGTCGAATTCACATATTCGCATCTTGGCACACCCGCAAAAAATATAAAATACATTGAGACGACATTACAGCCCATCGATCGCGTCGGCGAACCTGTCGGTGAAATAACAACATCTATTTTCACAGGCCCATTGGAACCATCGAAAAGAACAACTGTAGTCAATAGACAAATATTTTTTGGGAATGAGTACCTTAGCGTCGGTAGTCTCAATATCACTAAAGTTAAAATTATCTATATGGATAACACCAGTATTCTCATTAAAGA
>JAZODZ010000314.1:0-10705 GCA_045597285.1 Myxococcota bacterium | reverse complement strand
TATTGGGTGAAAAGCATGGCTTTTCGGTGGCAAGGTGTCAAGGCGACCTTGCCTTTTCGTATGTGATTATGGTGATTGCATGAAGGAGAAACAGGATGTAACCCTGCTTGGGAAGATAAGCCTGATCCTTTCGGCACCTGCAATGAAGCTGGCTCCAGTCATGCTCCTGCTCATTGCGGCCGTCACGGGGTGGCTCGTTCCCAAAGCAATCAACATCCAGAATGACGACGACGTCATCAAGTTCCTGCCACAGGATGATGAAAAGATCGTCAAATTCAAGGATGTTGGTGACAAATTCCACGGCCTGCAGATGGCCATTGTGGGCGTAAAAGCCGAAGAAAGCATATTTACGCTCGAAGACATTACGCTCGTGCGCCGGTATGCGCAGGAATTCAAGACGCTTCAGTGCCACAAGGTCGATGAGAACGGAGACTGGATTCCGTTGCTCGATGACAATGGCGCGGCCGTTGTCGATGAAAACGGGCAGGCGCAGTACGTGATGACGCCGTGCGTGAGCAACACGACGTGTTTTACCGAGATTCAGGATATCGGTCACAGCCGAAACGAAGCCGGCGAAGAACTCGCCAGCGTGACCGACCTCGTGCCCGAATTTCCTGCCCCCGGCAGTGAAGAAGCCGTTGCCAAAGCCGACGAAATCAAGGCACGGCTTGCCAAAGTTCAGGAACATGTGCGCACACTCGATCACGTGAACGGGTTCCTCGTCAGTGACGATGGCCGCGCCGCCGCCGTATATGCGCAGGTCGATGACGTCAACGTGTCGACAAAAGAAGCCGCCGACATCATTCGCGAACGCGTCATCAGCATTCACGATGAGATGAACTCGAAGGCTGAGATATTCTATGGCGGCAGCCCGTTTATCGGTATGTATTCCGCCGATCAGTCGCGTGCCGATATGGCCGCTTTGACGCCGTTCGTCATTTTGATCGTCACGCTGATCATTTTGCTGACGAGCCGTTCGATATTTGCCACGCTGATTGCGCTCTTTAGTGTCGGCGTGTCGGTCGTGTGGGTCATGGGCGGTATGGAACTTCTGGGCATGAAGCTGACGCTCATTTCGACTTCGCTGCCGATCCTTTTGATGGCGCTCGGAAGCGCGTATTCCATACATCTGATCAATGCCATGCTGACGCGTCTCGATGAAGGGATGCCGCGAAAAGAGGCCATGCGCGAAGCCCTGATTCATACCGGGCCGCCGATCATCGTGTGCGTCGCGACGACAGCCTTCGGCTTCTTCAGTTTCCTCGCGATGGACGTCGATCCGATGGTCGAATACGGCGCCGCGATGGGCGTTTCCACTATCGTCATCATGCTCGTGACGTTCTGGGTTGTGACGAGTGCCGTCGTCCTTCTGCCGATCAAGCCCCAAAAGGGTGGCCGTGCACCGGCCTGGGCCATCAACGCGATGAAAAAAGGCGCCGATGGCATTTACAATCACGGCAAACTTTCTGCCGTCATCGTCGGCCTGATCGTCGTCGCCGCATGTTTCTTTGCTTCCAATGTCAAGCCGCATGGCGACAACTCCTCGCTGTTTGCCGAAGGAAGTCTCCCCATTCGTGCCGATGACTTTATGAACGACAATTTCGGCGGTGCAAACTTCATCCAGACCGAAATCAATGCCGACGTCTCGTCGCCGCTCGTGCTTAGACAGGTCGAGCGCATGACGGCTTATATCAAGTCACATGAACGCATTGCCGGCATTCAGTCGATCTCGGATGTCGTCAACCTCGTCGGTGGTTCGATGGGCGACGGACAGCACATCACCGATAACTACCTGCAGGCGAAAAACCTGACGGCGCTCGCGTTCTCGAACGACGCTTCCGTCGCGATGGAACTCTCGATGTGCTCGTGCGAAACTCCGGCAAAGAACGGCGTGTGTTTGCCCGAATGCGTCAGCCCCAAAGACGGTTCCTGCCTGACCAAGTGCACGTCCGATATGAACTGGCGGCACAGCCTCATGCAGATTCGCGTGGCCGGGAAAGACCTCGAAGAAGGTGCTTCACTCGCCGATGAATTCCAGGTTCAGATGGAACCCATCTTTGCCCCACGCATGGCGATTCCTCGCGACAAGATGACGCCCGCCGCCATCGAGACCGAAAAGGCCGAGATGCGCGATCACCTCAAATGGATCTATAAGGCTTACGAACATCGCAACGATCCGAAGACGGGTAAACCGTTCGTCACCGAACCTCTCACCGATGATGTCATCGATCAGGCCATCTTCAGCACGACTGTTGAGCCGACACTCGAAGATATCCGTCAGGCTCTCGACATCCACCTCTTCTCCGATCCCGAAAATGCCATCATCGTGCTCGCATTCGATATCGAGGAAAGCACCGTGAAAAAACTCATCGAAGAAGCCGTCAGCGAGGGTGAAAAAGGCATCGTTCGCCTCGATCCAAACCTCAAGGGCGTCGACGAGATTACCGCAAAAGTCATGGCCGATATCGAAGACGGCAAATTCTCCGAAACTTCTCTGACAAACGCGATTGCCGAAAACGCACTTGCCTGCTGCGGCGACGAGACCACGCCGAAATTCAAGGCGCTCTATGACAGCATCGTGGCGTCCAAAGCCGACATCGACATCATGGCAAAGAAGATCTTCGAGGCCATTCAAAACAAAACCTATAACGAAACGTTCCTCTACGACGTGGTCAACGGCGTGATAAGCGAAGAGGAAGACGACGACGTGTTCGTCCGCCAGGGCGTGACGTTCTTGAATAAACAGATTCTGAACGTCCGCGTCGAAAAGAACCGCCTTGCCCGTGCGGAAAAACTCTTTGCCATGACGAACGTCAAGCCGAGCGAAAAGCTCGACGAGCTCGTCAAGAGCGCGATTTGGAGCCTGGACGACGAGAATGTCTTCCTGCCACGCGACAAGTTTGTCGATTTGCAGCCCTATTTCGTCGAGTTCCATTCGCCTGAAATCGCGAAAGACATCGACGGTGCCCTTTCGGCCGCAAGTTCGGCGGACAAAGCTGCTGTTGCCGACATTCTTTCTGAAAAACTCTTCGACAATGCACGCGTTTATTATTTCGATAATGCCAAACTGAATCGTGAAGCGCTTGCCACGTCGATTGCCGATGCGAAGGCGAACGGCAGTTATTCGTTGGCATGGCTTACAGACGAACTGCACAAGGCGATGAAAATCGGTGAAGAAATCGAAGTCATTCCTTCGGGTTATCCGATTATTTACCGTGCCATGAATGCCTCGGTCGTTCACAACCAAATCGTGAGCGTCGTGTATTCGTTCATCATGGTCATCATTTGCTTGATATTGTTCACGATGAGTATGCGAACCGGGTTCTTGTCGGTCATTCCGGCCGTCATCACGGTGTTGGTCACGTTTGGCATTATGGGCGTGTTCGGGCTCGGTCTCGATGCGGGATCGTCGATGATTGCGGCGATTTCTCTATCGGTCGGCATTGACTACGCGTGCCATCTCGTGTGGAAGTTCGGTCGTCCCGAAAAGACACCGGAAGCGTTGAAAGCCGCGAGCGATCACATGCTCGAATCGACCGGCTGGGGCATCGTGATCAACGCGCTGGAAATCGGGCTAGGCCTGAGCGTGTTGTACTTTGGCGATCTCCTCCCGATGCGCAATTTCGGCGTGTTGACCGGTGTTGCCATGATCGTGAGTGGCGCGGCCTCGTTGTTGCTGCTTTCCGGCCTGATGCGCTGGGCTCGCAAACACAGCTCGCGTTCAGATGTCCGCCTCGGCGAAGGCATGGACGACAAGGCCGAAGCCACGGAACAAAAACAACCCGAAGAGCTGAAAGAAGCGACGTAATCGCAGTCGCATTTCGTCATAAAGGCACGCCACATACGGTGTGCCTTTTTTTTTGTCTTTTTTTGGTGCGCGGCTATCGACTCACGTCGATACGCCACGGCGAGCCTGTTGGCACACGGCTCGCATAAACGCCCGTTTCGTCGGCGAGCCTATTGGCATACGGCTCGCCGGCACGCCTATTGACATACGGCGTGCCTTTTTTTGAATAAGAAACCGTCCATCGCGTTAATGTCGCCAGTTTCGTCGCCATGTCAACGCAAGAAATGGCGCATTACAGGAGTTTCCCTTTTCTTCAGGAGAATTATCATGCATCTGAATAAATTTGCATTCGTACTCGCCAGCCTTTTGTTCGTTTCCGGTGCTGTTGTCACGACCTCGGCCAATGAAGTCGTCGCCCAGGAAGCAGCCCCCGCAAATGGCAATTACATCAAAGATAACAATGACCTCGCCGGCGCTACCGAGATGCTCAAGAAAGTCGATGAGAACCACAACCCGTTCAAAAATCAGTGGATTAAGACAAAGATGGTTCTCAATGGCGGCGTCCACAAAGATGTCACGTATCTGTTCGACACCTATACGAAGGGCACCAACCGCCGTTCAGTCCGTTTCTTTGAACCCGCAGAAATGCGCGGCATGGGCGTCGTCACAAAGGGCCGCAGTGAAGTGTATGCACGACTCGCCGGTGCAGAAAAAGTCCGTCGCGTCGGTGCCCATGCCAAACGCCAGAGCTTCTATGGTTCCGACTGGTCCATGGATGATATGTCGATGATTTATATGGCCGAAGACTACGATGTCGTGAAAATCCTCGACCTGAATGCCGACGGCGGCACCCATGTCAAACTCGAGCTCAAACTCAAGACCGTCAAGGACGGCAAGGAACTCTCCAGCGAAGACCTCCTGCCTTATACGAAAGTCATCATCAAGCTCGACAAGAAACTCATGTTCATGGATTACATCGAGTATTACGATGAAAGCGGCAAACACCTGAAAACACAGGAACGTATGGATGCCAAAGATCTCGGCAACGGTCATCTCCTCTACACGCATGTCAAGGTGACGGATGTTGCCACGAAACACATCACGGAAAACTTCGTGCTCGAAGAAAAATGCGACATCGATATGCCGGATGATACTTTCACCAAACGCTGGCTGACGCGAAGCCTCTAATATCGCATGATGCAGAAAGAAGCCGCCCTTGGGCGGCTTTTTTTGCAGGGGATAACCTGCAAAGTTGGGATATTTGCGCCGGATCGAATAGATTTATTGAGGGAGTTTGTGACTTTTTTTCTTTGAGAATATCATGGCTAAAACAGAAGATACGATTCTGCAGGGATTACCGGATTATTTTGAACCGATACGCAAGCTGGGCGAGGGCGGCATGGGGGTTGTTTGGTCAGTCCGCGACCGCCGTGTCGACAAGGTCGGTGCGTTGAAAGTCATTCGTCGTCGCGAGGAAACGACGGATCTGTCGATCAAGCGGTTTGAACGCGAGATTCGCAATTTCGCCCAGCTCGTCCATCCTTATATCGTGCAGGTCTATGATGTCGGGAAGATGCTGACTGGCGAGCCATATATTTTCATGGAGCAGGTAAACGGAAGCCCGATTAATGCGGAAATGCTTCGCGATAAGCCGTTTAATGAAGTCGTTCAGCTGATCGATCGAATCCTCGAAGGATTGGACGAGGCACACGCGAATGACTTGATCCATCGCGATTTGAAGCCCGACAATATCCTCGTGACAGTCGATTCCGAAGGGCGTTTGATGCCGAAACTAATGGATTTTGGGCTTGCGCTTCGCGTCGATGAAACGGAGCTTCGCATTACGAACGACGGGATGGTCGTCGGAACTCCCATTTATATGGCGCCGGAACAGGCGTGTGACGAGCATTACCAGATATGCCCTGCGACGGATTTTTATGGCATAGGCTGCATTCTGTACGAGTTATTTTCGGGGAAACCGCCGTTCACGGGATCGAATGCGGTCATGGTCATGGTTGCTCAGGCACGTGAAACGCCGAAGCCATTTATGCCCTCGGAGGAATTTAAAGAGGCCGAACGCCTGGCGCCAATCATTATGAAGCTGTTGGAAAAGATGCCCGACAGTCGATACGAGACGGCGGCGGATTTGCGTGCGGCGATACGGCAGGTATTTCCGATTCACGATGGGCTTCATTTCGGGACGTCGGCGCTTCGACCGCACGACAGCGATACGGTATTTGACGTTCGCAAGGACGAGGAAACGCCATTCTTTTCGAGCGAAATCGCGCCCAAAGCTTACGCTTCGATCATGCCCGATTTGGAACACTGCAATTACAATTATTCGGTGCTTTCGCTGCGCCCGCCAATGTTCGTAGGGAGATCCTGTGCCAAATACCAGCTCAACCGTTATTTGAAAGACGTGTATTTGAACCGCAGAACGGCGCTCACCGTGATAACAGGGCGTCCTGGCGTCGGCAAAACGCGTCTTTTGGAGTCGTTCGCTCAGGATTGTTACAAACAGGGATCGGCGACGGCGCTCGTCGTCGACGGATCGGTCTGTGCGAGCTTAAAGTTCGCGATTTATCGGGCTTTGTTTGGCCGCCTTTTGCTCAAGGCATTGATCGAACAGCAGGTCGTGCCCGCGCTTTGCCGGTTTATGAAAACGGATGATGAAAAAGATGCACGGGTCATCAATCTGAAGCGCCTTTTTGAAGCCGAAATGGCACAGACTGCCCCCTCTGAAGCGCTCATCGAAAGCGTGTTTGAAGATGTGTTCATGCGCCTGACGCAAACACGTCCGCTCGTGTTGTGCTTCGACAACATATCCAATGAACAGCAGAACGAATTGAAACAGATCGGACTTGAATTGACGGTTCTGTCCCGCCGCCGCCTTCCGATTCTGATGTGCGTCGTCAACACGACGGTCAACGACATGCCGACTGATATCGAGCTTGCTCTCGGCAAGGAAAGCTCGTTGTGGCTTCGTCGAAGCATTACGCTCGAACCTCTCTCGAATGCCGATATGCACACGCTCGTCACGCAAAGTCTGGGTATTAGCGAGGAATTGGCGAAGTTTATCGAGAACATGACGTCGGGATTGCCACAGATCGCGGTATTGCTTGCTCGCCAATGGCAGCTGGCAAATCTGCTTCGTCCGACATCGAAGGGGTACGTCAGCGTCATGCCGGCAGATAAACTGCCGATTCCCAGTCAGGTGCATGTCGCGATTATCAATCAGCTTCAATTGACGTTTGTGAATTATCCGGTGCGAGCGTGGCGTCCGGTGGCGGTACTCGCCTCTCTGATTGGAGACACGTTTACGCCAAAAATCCTTTCGAATGCGATTCGCCATCTCGTGGTTGGCAACAAGGTCATCAGTCACGGTACGTTTATCGCGCTGGCGTTGTCGGGAGGAGTCCTCAAGACGGTGGATGAGACGACATTGAAGTTTGCCAATCCGCTCCTTCGCGATGCCTTGATTGCCACGATTCTAAAAAGCGATATCACCGGGTATCACAGTTCAATTGCGACGGCGTGCCAGGAACTTCGTCCGACATTCGATAACGTCCTTCTCATGGCGAGCCATTTGCGCCTTTCTGAACGCTACTACGAGGCGTTTAAGGCGTATCTGAATGTGGGGACGCAGAGTTTTCAGTGTGGTGATTTTGCGCGGGCACGTGAATTTATCGATAATGCCCGGGAATGCCTTAATCTGGATTCGCATGGGGTTTCCGTGCGTCCGCTCGACACGATTAGGCTGACGATTCTCGCGGCTCGCATCGATATCGAGACGGAGTGTTTTGAAGAGGCACGGTTAGAGATTCGCTGGCTCGAAAAGTCGTGCAGTCGCATCAGTGAACGCGATGTTCTCGCCGAACTGTTCGTCCTCAAGGCGCGGCTTGCGCAATTCGATCACAACGATTCCAATGCGCAGATATTTATCCATCATGCGCTCGAGTATTTGCAGGAACTTCCGGAACCGATAACGCCTGAGCAGCTCGAAACGAGGTTTTATGCGCTCGTTTTGCAGTATCAGTACGATCCTTCGTGTGGCAAGGACGTGATGGATACGGCGCACCAGATGAAGAACTCGGTCTTTGTCAGCAAGGCATTGCTCGAAATTGCTCGCCATGCCATGCGCACGAGCGATGTCATGCGGGCAGGGCGCATTCTGAACATGGCCATCGATACGGCGCATAAAGCCGGTGATTCCAGGACGGAAGCCGTCGCGCTTTATATGACATCCCAACTACAAGTGGACACGCCGGAAATCCGCATCAAGACGCTTCAGGAAGCGCTGTCGATGTACGAGCAAAACTCCGATTTCAAAGGGCTTGCGACGATTCATCGCGAACTGGCAGAAATACTTCGGACGACGCGTCCGGATGAAGCTGCCATTCATGCGCACTGGAGCGAGGTGTTAAACGGGAAATAGGGGGCTGGCCTCACCCCCCTGCCCCCCTCTCCAGTGGAGCTAAGGAAGGGACAATTGCTGTAAATGATGCAAATAATAGAAGCCCGTAGGGCTTCACGTTTAGTAGCCCCCGGTTGGCGCGTAAGCGCCTACCGGGGGATTAGGTCATTCAACCATAACTATCCCCGTAGGGGATTCCCCCAAAATACATACAATAATACAAAATGTCCCTTCCTCAGCCAGGGGAGAAGGGGGAGAGTATTGTCAATCATTATGGCTTTCTTTATTTGCGCTGTGGAAAATGATTGGGGGAGAAGGGATATTTCATGTCAAAATACAAATTAGTGGCTGCCATAGTGGCTTCCGTTTCGGTGGGGTTTGCAGCTGGTTATTTGGTGAATGAACACGCCGGGACGATGGATGTCTCGGATGTTTCTTCACAGTTTGAGTCGATAGTTCTCGATTCCGAAAGGTTGCCGATTTCTGGCAGTCCGATTCGCGGTGGGATGCATCCCGATGTCGTGATCGTGGCATTTGTCGACTTCAGCACGCCCAATTTTGAGGCATTTCACAAGGATTTGTCGAACCGTCTTTTCAAGCAGTTCGGTGACAGGATTGCGATTGTTTATAAGAATTATCCGCTCGTGGAGAATTCAGGTTCGATGCTTCGGGCCCAGGCGGCGATGGCTGCACATCTGCAGCACCAGTATTGGCCGATGGCAGATGCCTTGATTGGGTTTGGCGATGCGCCGTTTGATCGGAATCAGGCTCTGGATGTTGCCAGAAAACTTGGGCTCGATATCAAACAGTTTTCCGATGATCTCGATTCGCCGAAAGTGCGTGCTTTGATTCAGGAAGATTTGCGGCTGGCGGAATTGAACGAAGTACACGAAACACCGACGATCTTTGTGAATGGTATCAGAGTCGGGTTTTACACGTCGAATGTGAATGAAAAAGAACTCGCATCTGTGATCAAGTTGGAGTTGAACCGCGTTGAAAAACTGCGTTCGGAACCGGGATTTTATTATTTTGCGGCAACACAGACGGTGGGACATCGCCCAAATGTCGATTATGACGAGTCTGTGATGCAGCAGAATGACGAAAAGAAACCTGCGCTTAGGACGTTTGTCGATATCAGCGGGACGCCTACGCTGGGAAATCCGGAAGCGCCCGTCGTCATCGTCGAGTTCGCCGATTTTGAAGACCCTGTGAGTGCGGCAAATACTCAGGTTTTGCGCGATTTGATGAAGCGGTATCCCGACAAATTCCGGATCGTGTTCAAGCATCGGCCGGTATCGATTCATCCCCATGCGAGGGCGGCCCATCAGGCCGCCGAAGCCGCCTCTTTGATGGGAAATTTCTGGGGAATGCACGATGCACTGTTTGCACATCAGGATGCATTGGAAACGGCGGATTTGAAGCGCTATGCGACAGAACTTGGGCTCGATGCCACACGGTTTGAGGCATTGATGAACAGTAGCACCGCGATCAACCGGATCGAAGCGGATCTGAGCCAGGGCACGAGCGTGAAGGTATCGGGGGCACCGGGGTATTTTATCAATGGTCGATACATAAGCGGTGCCATCCAAGCCCAGAGTTTTGAACGGATTTTGAACGATGAGCTGGTACTGGCCGAGGATTATTTGAAAAAGGGGACGAACCGCGGAGCGCTTTATCAGGATTTGATCGTGGCGGAAAACGAGAAAATCCAGCCGCATCCGGTGAAGATGGAGGAAACTGTGCCAGCTGCGCCTATCGTGCTCGAACTGGGCAATTCCATCGCACGCGGGCCGGAAAATGCCCCGGTCGTCATCTATCAGTTCAGCGATCTTCAGTGTCCGTTTTCGGCCCGTGTGGAGCCTACGGTTGCGGAAATAGAAAAGATTTACGGCGACAAGGTTCGAATCGTCTTTAAGAATTATCCCCTGCAGTTTCATAAAAATGCAGGATTGGCGGCCGAAGCCCTGCTTGCGGCGGCTGAACAGGGAAAGTTCGCTGAGATGCGCGATTCGATGTTCAAGTTTCAGAACAATTTGTCGCGTCCGGCACTTGAGGAATTCGCCAAATGGGCGGGTCTCGATATGGATAGATTCAAGCTGGCCCTTGATAATCACCAATTTGCCGCACAGGTTGCGCAGGAAGTCGAAGAAGGAAAACGGGCAGGGATTCAAGGGACGCCGGCATTTGTCATCAATGGCAGGCTTGTCGTGGGAGCCAAATCGGTCGATGAATTCAAATCGGTCATTGACGAGGCGCTGAAGAATTTATGAAAAGGCCTCACCCCCCTGCCCCCCTCTCCAAAGGAGAGGGGTAAACGCCTCGGGCGGTGGCGTCATGTGCTCGACCCTGCCCCCCTCTCCAAAGGACTAAGGAAGGGACAAATGCTATCAATGGTGCAAATCATAGAAGCCCGTTAGGGCTTCACGTTTAGTAGCCCCCGGTTGGCGCGTAAGCGCCTACCGGGGGATCAGGTCATTCAACCATAACCATCCCCGTAGGGGATT
>JAZODZ010000313.1:0-3223 GCA_045597285.1 Myxococcota bacterium | reverse complement strand
CTTGGTGGTTGGCGCGTAAGCGCCTACCGGGGGATCAGGTCATTCAACCATAACTATCCCCGTAGGGGATTCCCCCAAAATACATACAATAATACAAATTGTCCCTTCCTCAGGTAATGGTGGTAATGGTGGGGGGGCAGCCGCGTATCGCGCAGCGATAGCGGACGTTCTCACTCGCATCAGAAGTGCCCCATATAAAATATCTCGCCATTTGTGGATGGGCGAGCTATGGTGGAGAACGAATGACATTGGAGCATGCCCCAGTGTCAACACAAAGCGGAGGGTGCGATGGGACAGGAAAAGAAGCTGAAGCCGTTTGGAGAGATTCCCGAGAGTTTCAAGGGATTGAAAGATGAAAGGGTCTATTACGTTGATAAGACAGGCTTTATCCCTTATCTGATTTCGCAAAAACGGAAAATATGTGTCGTGACCCGACCTCGCCGTTTTGGTAAGACCCTGATGCTTCGCACCCTGGAGACTTTTTTTGAGTATCGATTGGATGACGATGGAAAGCCCGTTGACAATCGCCGATATTTTGAGGGGCTCAAGGTCATGGATGCTGGCGAGGATGTGCTCAAGCATATTGGGCAGTATCCAGTTATTTCGTTGTCGTTCAAAGATGTCTGGGGAAATACATATGAAAACCTGGTTGCCCAGCTTAGGGGTGCGGTAAGACGGGCCTGTGGACCGCATGAAAGCATTCTCAAAAATAGCGGTGTGCTAAGTGCTGTTCAGCTTGAAACATTTCAAGGCTATCTCGATAGGGTCGCAACCGAAGATGACTTGACCCAGTTCCTCGAGATCATGATGGACTGGCTGTATAAGGCGACAAAGCGACAGTCCGTGATTCTGCTTGATGAATATGATGTGCCGCTTCAAAAAGCCGCTATTTATGATATCCATAATCCGGGCAGCAAGCTGTTTGACGAAACGGTTGGATTGATAGGAAGATTTATATCTGCTGGCTTTAAGTCTAACAACAATCTGGCTTTTGGCGTGATTGCGGGATGTATGCGCGTGGCGAAAGAATCTATATTTACGGGCATGAACAATCCCGGTGTGATTACGGTTACTAGTAGAATCCCTGATGAATTCTGGGGATTTACTGAGCCTGAAGTCAGGGAGATGTTGACATATTATGGTATAGAAGATAAATATGAAATGATAGAAAAATGGTATGATGGTTATGAGTACAGCGGACGGAAGGTATTTAACCCATGGAGCCTGCTCAATGCCATCCGTGGTCTGGTCAATGGCGAAGAAGAGGATGCCATTAAGCCATATTGGGGGTTGACAAGCGGAAATGATATCATTGATGATATGATTGATAGAAATCCCAGGCATCGTGAGTCACTGGCAAGATTGATGAATGGTGAAACCATGACTGTGCCTGTTTATGAGAACTTGTCCTATCGGGATTTACAACAGAATGAAAATGCGATATGGAGTTTTCTGTTGTACACAGGATATCTTAAATCCATACATGTCGATAAGGATGAGAGAAACCATATTCGAGCCGAGGTGGCGGTTCCCAATGTGGAAGTTTGGACCCTGATGGATTCATCGATGGAACGATGGTGGAATAATACAATGCTTCCCGGGTATAATGCCCGGCCGTTGCTTGAAGCCATGAACTCATCAAATATTAAAGAGATTGAGCGAGCAATTAATATATTACTTGAGACTGGCATGAGCTGTTTCGATTACAATGAAGCATTCTATCATGGGACGCTGTATGCTGTGATGCTGCCGAAAGCCGACAGGGTCAAATCGAATGCCGAGTATGGCAATGGACGGCCTGATCTCGTCGTGATTTGGCAGGAAAAGGCGTTTGTGCTTGAACTCAAACGCGTATCCGGGAATGAGTTGGAAACGGCCAAATCACGGAACAAGGATTCATCCCTGGATGAGTGGGACATTGAGGATGCCTGTATGGAGAACAAATTGGATGAGGCAGAACGACAGATAAAGAACTGCCGGTATGTGAAAGGCGTTTTGCGGGAGTTCCCAGTCGTTCGTGAGGCTGTATGCTATGCTATCGCATTTTGCAAGAAACGCTGCATGGTGAGAAAGGTGGAGTAGTGGTGATGCGTATGGTGCTGTTGTGACACTTTTTTTGGGGCACATAGATTGGGGATGACCGTGAGCACTATCCCCCTGAACGTTCATAGCTAATTATTGTTATGTGAAATGGAATTCTGTTATAATTCCGTCGCTTTGATGTGTGAAGCCGACAGTTCAGTGGTGCCCTCCTGTCGTTAATGAAAACCGGGACTCTTTTTTTGCAGTCAGACTGCAAGAAGGTGAAAAATGAAAAGTTTGGTATTATTCAGTGGTGGACTGGACAGCAGTGTTTGTCTTGCGCTTGCCGTTAGCAGGTTCGGGGCAGAGAATGTGATTGCCCTTTCGGTCTACTATGGGCAGAAGCACAAGAAAGAAATGGATGCTTCCGAAAAGGTTGCGGCCTACTATGGCGTAAAAAGGCGGACGCTCGATCTTGGCGAAATCTTTAAGGGCAGTTCGTGCTCGCTCCTCGAAGGTTCTGAAACCGAGATCCCTAATGAGGATTATTCCACGCAGCTTGCCGGTACCGGTGGCGCTCCGGTCAATACCTATGTTCCGTTCAGAAACGGGCTTTTTATTTCATCTGCGGCTTCGATCGCGCTCAGCTGTGGGTGCAAATATATATATTACGGGGCGCATGCCGACGATGCGGCAGGGAATGCGTATCCGGATACCAGCGAGCCATTTAACAAGGCCATTTCGGATGCCGTTTGGATCGGAAGCGGCAATGCGCTTGAAGTCATTGCACCGTTCATTCATAAATCGAAAGCCGATGTCGTTGCTGATGGATTGAGACTCGGTGTGCCGTTCGAACTCACCTGGAGCTGTTATGCAGGACGGGAAAAGGCTTGCGGTTGCTGTGGCACTTGTCGTGACAGACTCAGGGCATTCGCCGTAAACCATGTCTCCGACCCGATTGAATATGAACAATAAGGAATATATATATGAGAGAAAAAGAAGGCCTTACAAAACTCGGAAGCCAAAAAACAGAATATAAGATGGATTACGATCCTTCCGTTTTGGAATCTTTCAGCAACAAGCATCCGGATAATGATTATTTTGTAAAATTTAACTGTCCCGAATTTACAAGCCTCTGTCCGATCACGGGGCAGCCGGATTTTGCGAATATTATCATTTCTTATGTGCCGGATAAGAAACT
>JAZODZ010000312.1:0-2739 GCA_045597285.1 Myxococcota bacterium | reverse complement strand
AGCATGGATTTAAGGGAAAACTCCCGCTTTATGCGAGCGACTTTACGATTGCATTGATAAAACGCCGTCTGGATGAACACGACCTGACGAAGCATATCGAGTTTAACGTTGCCCGGCCTAAAATGACCAAAACGTTTGGCGACATCACGGTAGAGTTCATCGACGTGTGCCATTCGATTCCGGGCAGTCTGGCGTTTG
The DNA here is from genome assembly GCA_045597285.1 of Myxococcota bacterium. GTDB lineage: Bacteria > Myxococcota_A > Bradymonadia > UBA4248 > UBA4248 > UBA4248. The sequence goes on along the minus strand of JAZODZ010000312.1, from coordinate 2,541 downwards.
CCTTCGACACGCCAGTGGGCAAAATCGTGCATTCCGGCGACTGGCGCATCGACAATACGCCGATGTCCGGGGCCAAGACGAACCTTGCACGATTCGAATCGCTCGGCGATGGCGGTGTGCGGCTGTTTTTGAGCGACTCGACAAACGTCGAAGTCGACAACACGAGCATTACGAGCGAACTCGATGTATTCAACAACATTCAGACGTGTTTGAAGGATGCGCCGGGCCGCGTGTTTGTGACGTTGTTCGCGTCGAACATCGGGCGTTTGCAGTCTATCATCTACGCGGCCTCGAACACGGGGCGCAAGCTGGCGGTTTGCGGGCGTTCGATGATATCGAATCTTGCTTTGGCGCGCGAACTCGGCTACCTGCATCTTCCGCCCAATCTCGAAGTGATACGCGAAGAGGACATCGAAGGGACGGACGACAACATGGTCGTCGTGGTGTCTGGCTCGCAGGGCGAGAAAACCGCGTCATTGTTTAAGATCGCGCAAGGCGATCATCCCCGTATCAAGCTGCGCAAGACGGATACCCTGATTTATTCGGCGCGTCAGATTCCGGGCAACGAACGCCGCGTGACCGCTATTATCAATGGGTTTTATCGTCAAGGGGCGAGCCTGGTCGATCGGCCCGAACTCGCGCTCCACAGCTCCGGGCATGGAAATCAGCGCGAACTGGAGCTCCTCATCGAGCTCATCGCGCCGCAAATCTTTGTCCCGATTCATGGCGATTATCGTCGACTTGCGCTCCACGAACAGCTTGCGCAGCGCATGGGCGACCGCATGGTGACCGAAGTCGTCGAAGAAGGGCAGTGCATCGTGCTCTATCCCGATCACCACGAGATTCGCGACGGTTATATGCCAATCCGGCGTTATGTCGTAGGCAAGTGTATCAGCGGCATCACGGCGTCGATTATGAAGGAGAAGAAAAACCTCGCGCATCAAGGCATTCTCACGGTTTCCGGCGTTCTCAATTCCAATGACGAGCTCGTGGGGGCGCTCAAAATTCATCCGATTGGGATATGTTTTAACGACGGCTGGTTTGACGAGCTGGAACCCGAGCTTCTGCGCACCATTTCTAGTTCCGCGCACCATGGCGAGATGGATGAAATCGTGCGCCATAAGGCGGCGAAATATATCAAGCAGAAAATTGGACGATTTCCGACCATCGTGGTGGATTTTCATCGCATTCCGTAGGCACGGCTATCGGCCTGCAGCCGATACGCCGTGCGTTCGCCTATGCGCCATTGGCGCATACGGCGATGGGGCACGTGTCACGCGACACGTGCCTACAATATACCGGGACACGGCTATCGCTACGCGATACGCCGTGCATGGTGCGCTATGCCTACGGCATACGCGCACCAGAGCTGTTCCATGGAACGTCTCTATCCAGAATTTACGCTCGCCTATGCGCGTTGCGCATACGGCTGATTTGATCAACAATCAATCGGAAGTTAGTCGTATTTTCGACAAAGTTTCGATTAATTGAGGGGGATAGAGTAAACATTTGCCATTTTCCACTCCCATCATTGTAATGTGTATCCCAACAGACTGTAGCAATAGCCGAAGTTCCTAACAAATAATGGGATTTTAGCCACGGGATCGTGTAAAATTGGGGCGTGTTTTTTAACGCGAGGAGAATTCAGATGAGGAAAAAGTTATATTTCAGCCTTTTCGTTGGGTTCGTTTTAATCTCTTCAAACGCCATGGCGAACGACGTCGTTCCCGAGGAAATTCCTGCGCAGGGGCAGATGGTGCAGCAGCTCAGGTCGCCGGACGCATACCAGCTTTATGTCGTCGCGCCGTTTGAGATACCGAATGCGAGCAACGGGCCTGTCCACGGGCCATTATACATGAAAGCCCCTAAACAGAAGGCACGGCTGATCGCGAAGGATGTCGTCATTTCCAAGCCGGCCCCGAAAGACCGGACGTATTTTATCGACAACGAGTTCCGCCTGTTCACGACGGACAGCAAGGGCAACATCAAGCATCTTGCCGAGCGCGTTTACGGCGATTTTTCGTTCAACCGGGATTATTCGCGCATGGTCGTGTCGCGCCCGACCACGATGGAACCCGATGAGAACATTACGACGATTGAACTCATGGACAGCAACGGTTCCGTGATTCGCGAGATCGTGCCGGCCGGCGACAACTCGATGCCGATGTTCACACCTGACGGCAAGCAGATACTGTATGTCTGTGCAGATACCGGAATCGTTTCGTGGTACATCATCAACGTGGACGGTAGCAACCGCCGGCAACTGACCAATATCGGGATGGAATTCCTCGACGACTCGTTTGTGCCCATTCCAAGCACTTATGACCAGGCGGAGTTCATCGACAGCACGCATTTCAGATACCTCGACGACAAAGATATCTGGATTCTCGACATCACCACCGGCAAAGCCCTCAAAAAGGGAACGCTATAGGAGGGAAATCGTATGAAATACTATTCTATCATCCTGGCGCTCGCGATGACGTTTTTGGGAGCGCAAGCCGTGCAGGCGCAGACCGTTCTCGAGCGATTTCCCATCGACCG
>JAZODZ010000311.1:0-5838 GCA_045597285.1 Myxococcota bacterium | reverse complement strand
CATCCGTCGCATCTTCATCATATTCTTTTCCATATGATGTATGTGCCTGAACCGTACCAACTTTATCATCCCATAAATATAATTCTTCTACATCAAAGTCTTCTTCATCATTTCCCAATAATAACCATTTAATATCTTTTGTCGCACGTTCTAATATTTTATTCTTTACAAGCGCATCTCGTACAGCACGACGCGTTTCCCCTTCGATATCTTCAGGATCCTTTTTCGCAATCATAAAAGCGATAGGGATCGTAATCTCAGCCTTATATAAATCTGCAATATCAAAAATAAATGACCGTTCATGACCCGCATGTACAAATCCAAGTCCAGGCGAACATCCCATTGCAACAGTCACTGCATGAATAACGCCATATAAACAATAATTCGCAATCGATAATGCTATATTGACTTTATCTGCTTTTCCTTCTTTCTCAAGATCATATTCACGTCCATTCCACGGTACCCCCGTTTCTTTTGACAGCTTCCTATATATTGCCCTCACTCTCGCCCCTTCTCGCCCACGTAGTTGCTGCATCGAAAGTGTCGATACATCTTCCGAAAAACGCATTTGATACATCTGACGCGCCACTGCCACACGTGTTCGAACATTAGATACTAATGATGCCTGCCTTATTAATAATCTTGCCGAATGTGTTAATGGGCGACCATGCGCATAATATCTAACGCCATGCTCGCCTATCCATATTAACGTTCCCCCCGCGTCACCAATCAATTCTACCGCCCTATGCGTGATATTCGATCCCGGTCCCAATAATAGTACGCTGATTGATGCGACCGGAACATGCACAATGCCTCGTATATCTGCAATCGTTATTGCACTGTCATGTCTGTTAATGACACAATGCTCTACATATAAATATGAGATTCTGTCACGCATCTGGGGAAGTGCTTGTAATTCCGGTTTTTGAATTCCTGGTATTGCTTTCATATTTGCTTTCTTTATGTGTTGCCCATACTATTCGCGATAGCCGATAGCCGTGCCCCAGGTAGGCACGTGTCGTGACACATGCCCATGTTCGGCGTATGCGCAAACGGCGCACAGGCGAGAAAAGGATATAGCGAGCGTAGAGACGCGCAGTCCGCACGTCTCAAGCGAGCGCACGGCGTATGCGGCAACGCCGCATACGCCGTGCCCCCAAATAATTATCCTTATTTCTTTATCTTTTTCTCAAGATCGCGTTTCATAATATTATAATTCGCATCATTGATTAGGCCTTCATTCTTCAGCGCCATGACTTTTTCAAGCGCAGCGGCTGGATTGGGATGCCCCTCTGTGAACATTCCGATAAACGGACTCAGGAGATCCCTGGTCTGCTTTGTCGTCGTTGGCTCGTGGAACGTGTCGATGACAAAGTTGAAAGATTCCTCGACGTTATTGTCATTATATTTTTTGATAGTTTCGAATACATACATCGGATTGTTGATGATGAAATTCGCAAAGAGATCGATAACGCCAAGAACAGTATTGTGCCTGAGCGGTATATTGGCAATGCTATCCGTGATGCTCTTCGATTGATCTTCGGCGGAGAACTCCTTGAGAATTTTGATGCCGGCCTGGAAATCCGGAGTTCCAACGACCGTTTCGCGCAGGATTCTTGCTGCAAACACCGGCATGTGTTTGTCAAAGGTGCCTTCAAAAGAATTTTTGGTCAGACATTTCTCCATGTGGACGAGAAAATCGTACACCTGTGACAGCGGCAGTCTCGCATAGTCCACGATGGGTTGCTTGAGCTGACTGAAATGCGTGTTGAGATAGACCAGATTTTCCTGCTGTTCGGGCGTCAGCAACCCCACACGCGCAGCCTCGTTGATGAGATGCACGCCTTCTGCAGGAGATCTGTCCGCAAAATTCGCGATCATTCGGCTCACGAGGCCGAGAATGTCGCCATCGGTGCGATTCTCCTTGAGTTCAAGCATCCTAATCTCAATCTCGACGGGATCGAGATATTTGTTAACCATGTCGAATTCATCGACGCCCCTGACGCGCACATCGGGACCGTTCCCCGTTTTACCGGGCTTGAATTCGCCATGCGATTCGTTTTCGGCGAGCTTGAGCAGCTGGACTTTGCTGTTCTGATTGTTGTTTCTTGTATCGCGCTTGGCCTCGTCATACATCTCGCGATAGAGTTTTGCCGGATAGCAGATTCCCAGTCTTGAACCGGAGGCATGGTGTCCTGCGTCGCGCAATGCGTGCGTCGCAAACGTCGTACAGTTATAGGTTTTCAGGTTATAGTTGTGGTTTCTATGCGATTCCACATAAGCATATAATTTTTTGAACTGTTTTCGCGTGAGGGTGAATCGTTTCCGGCCTTTTGGCGAATGCGCGTCATCGGGTTCCTCGACACGACCCGTCACGTCATGCGTATAGCTGTAGCCCGAATATTGCGTCTCTTCGCGTTCGACATCGCCGTCGCCCTTTGAAAAGCCCTTGTAATGTCGCAAATCCAGAACGGCCTGCCGCCACAGGTTGGCATCGGCATGCTTCTCCTTATCTTCATCGCTCGTCTTCTTTTGATATCGTTTGCCACTCTGATTGATGAAGGCGTTCTGCAACGGATAGAACCCCATCGCCGTTTCGCCTTTTGCACGCATGATGTTGACGCTGGTCTTGCCCGTTGCGGTTTTCTGCATTTCGGCTTCGATGTCGGACGGCATGCCGTTCGGCTGCCCGTCCTGGTGCACGGCTTTTAACGTCAGCCAGACATGGCCGACGTCACCGGTCAACTTGGAACGGCTCACATTCTTGCCTTTCTTGACCATATCCGGGCTGACATCGACATTCAAATACGCCTCGGCGACGATTTCATTTTCATCGGGCTTGCGTGCATTCTGTGCGGCTTTGGGGGCTTTCTTGTATTTGGCCGGCAGGGTGTTGAGCGCCGTGCCGGTTTTACTGAAAATCGTGCTGTGCGCGTTGTACTGCGTGGCCTTGTCACGGGCGCGGGCGAGTTTGGGGAACCAGGACTGGATCATCTGCGTCATGTCCGTGGCTTCGGCAAAATTCACCGCGTCATCGTACATTTTTTGGTTCATGACGTGGGCATCGATGCGCTTGTTGAAATAGACTTTGAGATATTCTTTGGTTATCGCCTTGATCTTGTTGTTGTTTTCGTTGTTGTCGAGGAAGAAGTGGTTGATCAGGTACTGAATCCGATAGAGATCCTTGTCATGGAAGCGTCCGAGATGCTGGATGGCCTCGACCATGCCGTCGATGATGTCCGGCATGATCGGCTCAATGAGCGCAATCTGCGGCAGCGGTTCGACAAATGCCTCGTAGCCGTTGCCGACTTCCTTGTCCGAGGACACGATCGTCCACATCAGCTGCCTGGTCAGCGTTTTGGCATTGTGCTTTGCAGAAACTGAATCGCCGTCCATCAGAATGGCGAATGATTCCGGGTTCGGCATGGCCTGGAAGATATCCATCATGTACCGGCGGAAGAAATCGGGATGCGTCGTGATCGGCGTCGGATCTTCCAGTGTATTGAAGCCATTTTCGTAGAAATCGACGACGAAGGTGGACTCGACCTGACTCATGAGCCCGATTCTGACGGCTTCTTCCGTATAGGCTTTGACGGCATCGAGCGTCCGCCTGTGCGAATTTCTAAAGAATAGCTGCGCAAATTCCGACCTGTCGGCATCGGTAATTCTTTCGCTTGTCGCGGCCTTGTGAAGCGCAATCTCGACCTCGTCGGTAAACATCGCCATGTCGAATTTCTCGACGCCTTTCACGCGGACATCCTTGCCATCCGGGCCTTCCTTGCTCTTTCTTTTTTGGCGATGGACTTCACCCTTTTCGAGTTTGAGGAGTTCGACGGAGGATGCGGCCGGCATGGCACGCCCTTTTTTCTTGGCTTTCTTTACGGCCTCTTCGTGCGCCTTGGCCTCTTTGTACATGGCTTCGTAGAGCGACGTCGGCATGGTCTTGCCTTCCATCGGGACGGACTGACCGGCAGCCTGTAAGGCATGTGCCGCAAACGTGGTGCAGTTGTACGAATACAGGTTGTATTTGTGGTTTCGATGCGCGTCGATATAGCGATACATGTCGCGGAACTGTTTCCGCGTGATGCGATAGACCTTGCGGCCCTTCGGCGAATGCGAGTCATCGGGTTCCTCGACGCGACCAGCTGTATCATGGCCCAGTATGGGCGAATGAAGGTCATACTCAGGCGCCTCTTCGCGGTTAATGGCACCGCTTCCCCGTGTCAGCCCCTTGGCACGGCGGATGGCCATTTCTGAGCGTTGTTTTGCGTTTGCCTCGGCATTTTTTTCGGCTTTTTCATCGGAAATCTTTTTGCCCTCTGTCCTTTTTTCGCGGACTTCGACCGGCCAGAACCCTACCGCAGTCTCGCCATGAGCCTCGACGAGGTTGCGCGTCGATTCCTGAACCATGTCGTTGAGATCAGCCGGCAGCTGTCCGTTGAGCGGCTTGATTGTGAGCCACGTGTGGCCGACATCGCCCGCCCATAACTCGCCCACCGACATGTGCGATCGGCTTTTGGATTCGGTATCGACGTTAAGGTAAACGTCTGCTACGGGAGCGCCGTCGCCCGGGGCATTGACGACTTCGAAATCGTTGAACATCTGGGCCTGGACGTTCGGACCGTTTTGGGCGGGTGCCTGGACATGCTGCTGGGGCGCAGGATTGGCGGTGTCAACGGTCTTTTTCTTGCCGAATAATTTAGAGTAAACGCTCATCTGAATCCTCCCGTAAGTGGCGCCCTTGTGGGACTGTTTGTCACTGCGCGCTATTTTGTCACTGCACACTACAATGCTGTTTGCGAGGCCGTTGCCAGACGGCCGACGGAGGTGACAATTAGGCACAATTTTTTGTTTGTCAATGCGATCGAAAATTATTTATCGTATCCCAGTATAACGGGTTTGTAAAGTGTTCTGTAATATGTTTTTTTTTAGTTTGGTAACGACGTGCGGCTATTTCATACGCCGCACATTGCACGCCTATTTCATACGGCGTGCCATGCTATTTCATATGCATGGCGAGGTTGCACGTGTTTTTGGCTGGCTGTCGTAAAATGATTGACAAGTTAAGCTGAGTTATGATAGGGGGGGCGCGGTTTCTGTGGCACAGAAACAATTACACACGCATACCAGATATAGATGAGGCGCGTTCATGTGTCCGGGATATTCCGGGGAACGCCGGTATGCGGAGGCATAACACAAAGGAGAAAACATGCCGCACATTTCGATGAGAAAACTTCTTGAGTCAGGCGTTCACTTCGGTCATCAGACCAAACGCTGGAACCCCAAAATGAAACCGTACATTTACGGTGTTCGCAATGAGGTTCACATCATTGACCTTGGCAAAACCGTGACTGCTTTTGACAAAGCTTATGATTTTGTTTCGAGCGTCGTCGCATCCGGTGCGCCGGTTCTTTTCGTTGGTACCAAACGTCAGGCGCAGGATGTCATCGCTGAAGAAGCACAGCGTGCTGGTCAGTTCTATATCACGGAACGCTGGCTCGGCGGTACGCTGACGAACTGGAAAACGATCCGTTCATCGATTGAAAAACTCCGCAGTTTCGACCGCATGTCGACAGACGGCACGTTTGCAAAACTGTCGAAGAAAGAAGTCCGCGTGATTGAACGTGAACGTGAGAAACTTGAGAAATCCCTCGGTGGCATCAAAGACATGAACACCCTTCCTGGTGCGCTTTTCATTATCGACAGCGGGAAAGAGTCGATTGCTGTGAACGAAGCGAAGATCCTTGGCATTCCTGTCATTGCCGTCGTCGACACCAACTGTGATCCGGAACCGATTGACTACGTGATTCCTGGCAACGACGATGCCATTCGTGCGAT
>JAZODZ010000310.1:0-4477 GCA_045597285.1 Myxococcota bacterium | reverse complement strand
CTTCGAAGCCATCCGCAAGCCGATGCGCCAGTGCAAGCTCAAAATCACCGCCCATGCCGAACGCCTCCTCGACGATCTCGATGAACTCGACTGGCCGGAACGCATCAAAGCCATGCAGAGAAACTGGATCGGCAAGAGCATCGGCGCAGAAGTCGATTTCGCACTCGCCCCCGAAACCGCCGTTCACGGCAACATCCGCGTCTTCACGACGAGACCCGACACGCTCTTTGGCGCGACTTTCCTCGTTCTCTCCCCGGAACATCCGCTCGTCAAGGCCATCACGACGCCGGAACAGAAATCCGCCGTCGAAGATTACTGCAACGCGGCCGCGAAGAAATCTGATCTCGAAAGAACAGACCTCGCCAAGACAAAGACCGGTGTCTTTACCGGTGCCTATGCCATCAACCCCGTCAACGGCAAGAAAACCCCGATTTGGACCGCTGATTACGTCCTCTCGTCGTACGGCACCGGCGCCATCATGAGCGTCCCCGCACACGACACGCGTGACTACGACTTCGCCAAAGCCTTTAATCTTCCCATTGTCGAAGTCATCAAAGGCGGCGACGTGTCCAAAGAAGCCTACACGGGCGACGGCGTTCACGTCAATTCCGGGTTCCTCGACGGCCTGAACGTGCCGGACGGCAAGAAAAAAATGACCGAATGGCTCGAAGAAAACAAATTCGGCAAAGCCTCGATCAACTTCAAGCTCCGCGACTGGCTCTTCTCACGCCAACGTTATTGGGGCGAGCCGTTCCCCATCCTCTGGGACAAAGACCATCAGCATCATCCGCTGCCCGAAGAACAACTCCCGCTCACGCTGCCCGAAGTTCAGAGCTACGCACCATCGGGCACTGGCGAAAGCCCGCTCGCAAACATCACCGAATGGCTTAAAGTCGGCGACATGACACGCGAAACAAACACGATGCCGCAGTGGGCCGGTTCATGCTGGTATTATCTGCGCTATATCGATCCCAACAACGCCGACGCGCCGTTCTCCGAAGCCAATGAAAAATACTGGATGCCCGTCGACTTCTATATCGGCGGCGCAGAACACGCCGTCCTGCACCTGCTCTATGCCCGTTTCTGGCACAAGGTGCTGTACGATATCGGCCTCGTCCACACGAAAGAACCGTTCAAGAAGCTGTTCAACCAGGGCATGATCCTCGCCTATTCGTACAAAGACAAGAATGGCGCTTATGTCCACGTCGACAACGTTCAGAAAAACGGCGACGGAACCGTCATCGACAAACGCAATGGCGAGCCGCTCACGATGCAGATCGAGAAAATGTCCAAATCCCGCGGCAATGTCGTCAATCCCGATGATGTCGTGCGCGATCTTGGAGCCGACTCACTGCGCCTCTACGAGATGTTCATGGGGCCGCTCGATCAGGTCAAACCGTGGGATACCACCGGTGTCTCGGGCGTGAACCGATTCCTCACGCGATGTTGGAAACTCCTCGTCACCGCAGGCGACGAAGACAAACTCCACGAACGCGTCGTCGATGCACCATGCGATGCCGAAACCGAAATGATTCGTCATCAGACGATTAAAAAACTCACCGAAGACATCGAAAATCTGACGTTCAACACGGGCATTTCCCACTTGATGGTTTATATCAACCACCTCGCGAAACTCGACAAGGTGCCGCGTATCGCCGCAGAAACACTCGTTCTGCTGCTCTCGCCTTATGCGCCGCACATCGCCGAAGAGCTGTGGTCCATTCTCGGACACAAGGAATGCGTGTCGCTCGCGCAGTGGCCCGAATACGATCCGGCAAAACTCGAAGTCAGCATGGTCACGCTCGCCGTCCAGGTTCTCGGCAAAATGCGCGGAACCATCGAGATCGACAAATCGGCCTCGGAAGATGCCATCCTCGAAGCCGCGAAAGCGGTTCCAGCTGTCGCTCGTCAGCTCGAGGGCAAGACGATTAAGAAGACGATCATCGTACCGGGTAAAATCATCAACATTATCGCGGGTTAACGCGGACGCCCACGGCTGCGAGCCGCATAACCGCCAGCGCCTGGAAGGCGCCGTAGTCATAACCGTGGGTGGACGCAGCGCGGACGCCCACGGCCGCATCGCGTATGTCAATAACGAGCGCCAGAGGGCGTATCCGGACGAAGGCCGGATAGCCCGAAACAAGCACAAAAAAAGCGCTCGCGTATGTCAATAGCGAGCGCAGAGGGCGTATCCGGACGAAGGCCGGATAGCCCGAATCGGGCGGCCTGAAGCCGCCCGTGCCATATTATTCGGCATTAAACTTCGATCGATTTCACGTCCCAGATTTCTTCCGCATACTGCTTGATCGTGCGGTCGGACGAGAAGAAGCCCATGTTGGCGATGTTGAGAACGGCCATTTTCGCCCATTTGCGCTTGTCGAGGAATGCCGCCTCGACGTCTTTCTGACGTGCGATATAGCTGTCGAAATCGGCACAGAGCATATAGGGATCGGATGTGCGGAGCCAGTTCACGATGCCCTGATAACGCGTGCGCTCATCGGGGCAGAAGAAACCGGATTCGAGCATATCGAGAACCTCGCGGAGATCCTCGCTTTCCTCGATGTAGGCTTTCGGTTCGTAATTCTCGGCTTTGAGCGTCTTCACCTCTTTTTCGGTCAGGCCAAAGAGGAAGAAGTTCTCCGCGCCCACGAGATCGCGAATCTCGACATTGGCACCGTCGAGTGTACCGATTGTCAGAGCACCATTGAGCGCAAATTTCATGTTACCAGTACCGGAGGCTTCTTTGCCCGCCGTCGAAATCTGCTCGCTCAAATCGGCCGCAGGAATGATTTCTTCGGCCAGGGAAACGCAGTAATTCGGGCACATATAGACACGGAGGCGGTTCGCAATCGTCGGATCGTCATTGATGATGCGGGCGACGTCGTTGATCAGCTTGATATGGAGCTTCGCAGCGGCATAGCCAGGAGCAGCCTTGCCGGCAAAGAGAACAAGACGCGGCACACGGGCGATTTCCGGATGCTTTTTGAGTTGGCAATACAGATGAATGACGTGCAGAACGTTCAGAAGCTGGCGTTTGTACTCGTGAATGCGCTTGACCTGGACATCGAAGAGCATCGTGTCGGGCACTTCAAACGGCAGATAGTTCTTCATAAAGCGATGCTTGTTATTGCGCTTGATCTCGCAAATCCGATCAAGGAATGAATAATCATCGGCAAACGCGGCCAGTTTTTTCAAATCGTCGCTGTTCTTAATCCAGCTGTTGCCGATTTTTTCTGTAATCAGCGCCGAAAGTTCGGGGTTGGCCGAAAGCATCCATCGGCGTGGCGTGACGCCATTCGTCTTGTTATTGAAGCGTTCCGGGAAGAGCTTGACGAAATCGGGGAACAGGTCGGTTTTGACGAGTTCGGAATGAATCGCGGCCACACCATTGATCGAGTGGGATCCGATCACGGCGAGGTTTGCCATGCGAACGAATTTCTCGCCAGTCTCGTCGATAATGGAGACGCGGCGCTGCATCTCGTAATCGCCGGGGTATGCGATATGGACGCGGAGCAAGAAACGGCGGTTGATCTCGTAAATGATTTCGAGATGGCGCGGCAGGAGTTTCTCGAACATCGGAAGCGGCCATTTTTCGAGGGCTTCGGGCAAAAGCGTATGGTTGGTATAGCCAAACACGCGTTCCGTAATGCTCCAGGCTTCATCCCATTTGAGTTTTTCGACGTCGATAAAGACGCGCATGAGTTCCGCGACCGCGATGGCGGGATGCGTATCGTTGAGCTGGATCGCAACCTTGTCGGCGAACTGTTTGAAGTCCTTGTGCGTCTTCTTATAGCGGCGAACGATATCGTGAATCGAACACGCCACGAAGAAATACTGCTGTTTCAGGCGCAGTTCGCGGCCTTCGGGATTGTTATCGGCGGGATAAAGAACCTTCGAGATCGTCTCGCTGATGACTTTGTCCTCGACGGCCTTGCGGAAGTCACCGGCGTTAAAGATGCCGAGATTGAAATCGTTGGTAGCCTGTGCAGACCAGAGGCGCAGTGAGTTGACCGTTTCGGTACCGAAGCCGGCGATCGGCATATCATAGGGCACGCCGCGAACCTTTGTCGTGCTAATCCAGTCGCACTGAAGGTTGCCGTTTTCGTCGACGCGGCTAACGACATGGCCGCCGAAATTGACGGTTGCAGCATGATCGGGACGAGCAATTTCCCATGGATTCATGCGTTCGAGCCATGGATCGCGGCTTTCGACCTGCCAGCCGTCCTTGAATGACTGACGGAAGATACCGAACTCGTAGCGTATGCCATAACCCATGGCTGGATAGCCGAGCGTCGCGAGCGAATCGAGGAAACATGCGGCAAGACGACCAAGACCGCCATTTCCAAGGCCGGGATCCGGCTCGTGCGTCTCGATATCGGAAAGCGTGAGATCGTAATCCTTCATGAGGCGTTCAGCCGTCTCATACAGACCCATATTCATCAGGTTGTTGCGCATCGAACGACCGAGAAGGTATTCG
>JAZODZ010000309.1:0-4223 GCA_045597285.1 Myxococcota bacterium | reverse complement strand
AGAACTCTTTGCATACGAGGAAGAACTGCGAAAACAATGGGATCTCGAAGCCACGTTTCTCGCAAAGGAAGAGAAAGGCAGAAAGGAAGGCAGAGATGATAAAGCGCGAGAGATTGCGCTTGCATTAATCCAAAAAGGAATGGACGATGATTTCATCGTCGATACCACAGGATTGCCTATTCAGGATGTTCAGACGTTACGTGCGAGCGTGGTATGAAAGAACTCGACAGCGCGTAGCGCCTACCGGTGGATCGAGCACGGTGTTCGCAAAGTCGTGAGACGATGAACGCCGTAGGCGTTCAATATCAATAGCCCCCGGTTGGCGCGTAGCGCCTACCGGGGGAATAAACAAAAATACCAACCATTAGAACCCCATGGGGTTCAACAGAAAATATTGACCCCACAGCCTCCTACGGGATTCAAATTTGGTTGATTCCAATAATCCTCCGGCGTTGCCGGGGGCTATTAATATTAAAGCCCTACGGGCTTTGAAAATACGGTATCAGCGGACTCGTGGACAGAGGGTAAAAAAGGCATTCTAATTTTCTATCTCCACAACATTAAAAATCAAAACAATTATTGCAACCTCCTACCTCCTGCCTAATTTCGATAGAACCACATAATCCAGAAACACCCTTAAAAATGACAACAATTATATATTCACTAGTTCACCCACAATGCGGGACGGACGCCGATGCCGCTGCCGTCGGGCATGACGAAGTCGACGCCACCATGGTCGCGGACATACGCGGTGTAGTTTGGATAGCTGCCCGGCGAGCGGAGCCACCAATTTACCGAACACTTGCTCAGTATATAATAATTCATTATACAATAATCTGATGATAAAAGTACATCATTATAATTATACGCGGCATAGGGCGTGGTATAAGCCTTACGAGCCTCGTTGGTCGTGAAATAGCTCTCCGCTTCTACGACGCTGAGCAGGAATATCTTATCCGTCGTCTCATTGCCCGCAGGGATACTGCTCCAATGCGGATTGACATGAGCCGGGACTTTGGACGCGATGATTCTGGCTCTTTCTTCGGGCGTAAAGGCTGTGTCGATAAAGTTGTTGCTCGTATAGCTTGTGCCCACGGTGTTGTACGAAGAACCATAGCCGTTGAGCCACGAACGAATCGTGCTTCTTTCCCAAGTGATTGAAATATCTGTTGTGTTGTATCGTTGCACATCGAGCACTTTGTCACTGATGATGAGAAAATGCCCATCGCTGTCGATATCGAGCACGCGCCATTCAATCGGCTCTTTGCCGTTCGATGTATTGTTGTCCTGTTCATAGTGACCAAAAGTAATAATGTCGCCGATATTTATACTCGAAGAAACACAATTTCCGGCATTGCAGGTTTGTCCCGTGGTACAGGTGTTACCGTGTTTGCCGCAGTTCGTCGTGTTGTTAGCTTCACAGGCATTGTTATATGTATGAAAATTAGAAAGACATGTGAAAGTACATTTGCCACCCGAACACGTATTCGTAGCATTTTCGACATTACATTTTGTGCCATGCGCACCACAGTTCGTCGTGCTGTCTGCCTCACAGGCATTGTTATATATATGAAAATTGGATTTGCAAGCCGTAACCTGGCAAGAACCATTGGTATTGCAAATTCCAGCAGTGGCATTGTTTGTAAATGTATTGCAGTTCAGACAGTTCGTTCCACAATGGGTATTGTCATTTTTACAAACCAACGCCTCATCTGTCACTTTGGTTTGATTGCAGACATTATTTGGGCACGATGACTGCACACATTTTCCATTCATACAGTTCTCGGATTCCGAACAAGGGGTATAACTGCTGCACGATGCGTCAGCCCCGCAGAAATTTTTACTCGTATTTGGATTGATACAGGAACCGCCACAAACGACTTCGCCCGGCTGACACGAGTCTTTGCACTTGCCCTGAGTGCAGATTTCTTCAACTCCGCATTGGCGATTGATGGAACCACACGCCTCATGGGTATCTTGCGCACAAATCGTTCTTTCTTTATTGTCGCTGTCAAAGACACTCGCCAGATGGTATCCAACCTCGCAATCTTCTGCAAAACACTTCTTGCCAATGCAGCTGACGTTCTTCACGCCAGACATCGCGGTGCAGTCATTCGTGTGCGTGCCGCAATGAGTCAAATCATCGGCTTCGCATTTGTCTGCAAAGAAATGCTCGGCGTCCTTGCATTCGGTCGTCGGCGTATCCGTTTGCGTACATGCGCCCATGCTCGCATTGCACTGCGTATTCACTTCACAAACCTTAGCAAGCTCCCATTTTCCTAACACGCATTTGGAAAGTATATTGCCATCGCATATCCAGGTGTTGTCTGTACATTTGGGCGTGTCGTAAGGGATACATAAACCATAATCTGCATTGCACTGTGTATTCGCTTCACAAGCCTGAGCCAGCTCCCATTTTTCAGATACGCATTTGTAAAGTGTATTCATATCACATTTCCAGATATCGACACCTGCCTGGCAATCAGTGCCGTTGTCATCTTCAATGCTCCCGTATTCGTAGCAACCAACAGCGGTAAGCATGATAGCCATGATTGACAAACAATATAATCTATAATGTTTCATTTCGTGTTCCTTACGACACCCAAATGAATTCAATAAAATTCCCTTCTCTACTCCACCACCCAGCGTTCTATCGTCCGCAATTCCTTGTCGAAATTCGCTCCGATCTTTATAACCTTCTTATCTCCAGCTTCATAGGGAATCGCATATCCCTTGTCATGGATTTGTTTTAATGCCCCTTCTGCTGTGCCATCCAGCTTGAATTCAAATACGTAAATGGTATCGGCCGTTTCTATCAAGGCATCAGTTCGGCCAGCCGCAGTGCACTCCTCGGTGCGGACACAAAATTCTGAGGCGATTCTAAATATCAAATAAAATATAGTTTTATAATGTGCCTCATCCTGACGCTCGGCATTATAGGGAATGGAACTGATAAAACTGCGCATCAGATTCATGGCGCGATCGATTTGTCTTTGCCGTAATGCAAGCAACAGCTGTGTGATAAAGGATACGCCTTCCGTTATCGTTCTATGCGCATAATAGGGCAAAAGCCCTTTCAAAAAACTCACGCGCACTTCCTCGTTTGGGAAGCCCAATGTATAAATTCCGCAGTCATAATCCTTGATAGTCAGATATCCGCTCTGATACATCACGGTAATCGGCGAATCCGCACTTTCCATCGGCGCATTCAATTCCATCTCCCCAGTCGTAATATTATCCAAATCTTCGGGATCAATCACATACTGGCTGATTTCTTTCGTCAAAAGCGTCGGCGTCCCCGTCGAATACCAATAATTCTTTAATTTCTGATGTTTCAAACAACTCAAAAGGCTGAATGGATTATAGATATCCGGACAATCTTCGGTAAAATGATAACCATCATATCGACATTTGAGATCACCCAAAAGTTTTTCTACACTTTGGCCGCACTTATTCGCCATTGCTTCCACTTCTGGCATAAGCGTCGTCACGAGTTCATCTTTCGTAATGCCACATATCGCGGCATACCGTGGTTCCATCGTGATATCCGTCAAATTGCTCAGAGCACTGAATATACTCAACTGGCTGAATTTTGTAATTCCAGTCAAAAATACAAACCGCAAGTACCCCGTCGATTCTTTTAATACTTTATAAAATCCCTGCAGCATATCGCGCAATGGTTCAAATGAATCTTCGCGCATCACGTCGAGCAATGGCGCATCATATTCATCGACAAGAACGACGGCTTGCTGCCCCGTCTTATCACACGCTCTTCGGATTAGGTTCTGAAAACGTACTCCCGGTTTATTGCCATCATCTTTCACTCGGCCATAAATCTCTTCATAACGCCTTAGACTAGCCCCCAAAACCGCTGCCAAATCCGAAGAATCCACGTAATGAATGGGGCTCAGATCAAACTTAAATACCGGATACTGTACCCAATCCTGCTCCAGTTCCGACATCGCAAGCCCTTCAAACAACTCACGCCTGCCCTCAAAATACGCCTGTAACACCGACACGAGCAACGACTTTCCGAACCGACGCGGACGCGACAGGAACATCGCACGATCATCATGCACCATCTCATAAATCAAATGCGTCTTGTCTACATAAATCGCATTGTCCCGGCGTATATTCCCAAAATCCGACGTCGTAACCCGTATATTCCTTGATTTCATAACTATTCTCCACTCACATGTCCATCCGATAACAACCGACGAACT
>JAZODZ010000308.1:0-5070 GCA_045597285.1 Myxococcota bacterium | reverse complement strand
CTTCATATTGCCAGGCGGCAGAAGCAGAGCCTCGCATGACACAAAATGCCGGCGAAACGCCAGACCAGCTCAAACAGGCGCAGATTACCGCATGTACCGATGGTAAAGACAATAATCTGAACGGTCTGGTCGATTGTGCGGAATATCAGTGCCACATCCTCAGCCTCAAATATGGTTTTAGCTGCAATACTGCAACTAATTGATAGTTTGCAGGCGTTTGAACGTCTATAAATGGGTAAATATATAAAAAAGGGAACCGAATCTCGGTTCCCTTTTTTATGCCTAAACAATCACTGTCCACCGTGGATATAGGCATTTGAAGCTGAGATATTGCGCCCTTTCAGGGCGCTGATATGCGGAATGCCTATTACCCGGGGTTACGCTACGCTTCACCCTGGGCTGAGATATTGCGCCCTTTCAGGGCGCTGGCGAATTGTATTCATTAGGCTTATTTCGTATATCACGCACAAGAGAAAGCGATCAGTTCTTTCTTCTTCTCATTAAGGCAAGCGCAAGCAGAGCAAACAGACCAAAGACAC
Source organism: Myxococcota bacterium (assembly GCA_045597285.1). Taxonomy (GTDB): domain Bacteria; phylum Myxococcota_A; class Bradymonadia; order UBA4248; family UBA4248; genus UBA4248. Next base: position 4,531 of record JAZODZ010000308.1, on the reverse strand, counting down.
CGAGGCCGTTAGCGCCAGATGCCAGTGTCATGGATTGGCAGTTTCCCGACGAGTCAGAAGTCGCGTTTTTGATCGGAGCGGGATCGGCTTCGGTGGTAGGGAATGGATCGGGGTTAGTCTCGTGATCCGTGTCATCGGGATTGTTTGGGTTATCGGGATTGTTTGGGTTATCGGGATTATCGGGATTGTTTGGGTTATCGGGATTGTCAGGGTTATCGGGATTGTCCGGGTTATCGGGATTGTCAGGGTTATCGGGATTGTCCGGATTATCGGGATTGTCAGGGTTATCGGGGTTGTCAGGGTTATCGGGATTGTCAGGGTTATCGGGATTATCCGGATTATCGGGATTGTCCGGGTTATCGGGATTGTCAGGATTATCGGGATTGTCCGGATTATCGGGATTGTCCGGGTTATCGGGATTGTCCGGGTTATCGGGATTGTCCGGGTTATCGGGATTATCCGGATTATCGGGTTCGGTACTGGTCGGCGCAACACAAGTATAGAGATTCATCTGTGCTGGCGAACCGTTATATTCTTCTCCGGAAGTGATTAAACTCTTTCCATCGGATAAATATGCGACTGACTCGCCTTGAATCTCGGCACCAGCAAAGCGTTCACTCGGGTTTAGGAAAGCTTCAGCCATATCTGGCCATTTTTCGAGATCGTACTCAAAAACCTGAGCATAAGTTCGGACGACGAAATGCTTGCCATCTGGGGCAAAGTCAGCGGCCGTAACTGCATTATAAATCTGAAATATGAGCCCAAGACCACCTTTGAATTCGTAGGATGCGAGCTTTTCGAGCCTGGCGTCAGCATCCTTGGTGCGCGGGATGCGGTAAAGCGACTGTTCGCCACCGCTTGATTGTTTTGAAACGACATAAATATCTGCCGTTCTGGGATCGACCATCAGGCTTTCACAGTCTGGATTGGCAAATTTAGCCTCAGCATCTGGGTTATCGGGATAGACGACAGGAATTGAATCCAACAGGGTAAGCTTTTCGGGTTCTGTTCCGAGGCTCAAATCATTTGGCAAAACGGGCTCTTCAACGATAAGAATTTTTTTATCTGTTCTTTTAAATAAATTATCACCCGTATCGCCGATATAAATACAATTCTTTTCACTATCTTTTTCACATGGGCCAATGGCAATATCTTCCCAATCTGTATTGACAACACCGTCGATGACGAATGTATGGACGTGGTTGCCTTTGAGATCAATGACATATAATTCGGGCTTTCCGCCTGAGTCCGTATGTGTAAAGATATAATTACCATTACTACGGCTTACTGCCATTCCACTGATTTCAGAAAGAATTTCATTATCAAAATAAATAGAATTATCTTTCTGGAAAGATTCGCAGGGGAGATCCGCAAAGGCTGAAACAGGAGTCAGGATTCCGAGCAAACTGATGAGAAGAAGTTTTGTTTTCATATTATTTCCTTATCAAACCGAATGGTTTCATACTGTGAAATCATCGGAAAGTCTATAAAACATATCAGTTGATGACATCGATACATTTATCGATTGTCACTTCGTCAGTATTATTTTTATCGTTGCATTCAACGGTTGTGCGACCGCCTTCTCCATCGTCATTGGAGACCATGCGAATTTTCATACCTTCTTTGATAATATCAGATTCAAGCGGGCAGGATACTTCAAGGCATCCTCCGACAGGAACGTTGGCCGATGTATAAGCAGTGCAGAATTTCGTTCCCTGTGAACCATCTTCGTTTACTTCATAGAAGGAAGCCGGCATTTTTGCAGCGACCATTTTCGTTCCACGGTTGCAAATGACGCCGTGAAGCGTGATGTCCTCATTGGATTTCTGACAGAGATTGTCTTTGTCGAGTTTTCCGGTAATATCGGGCGCGGCATTGATACCGACAGCCCCCAATGAATTTGCCCGATAATTGTTGAGCCCTTCCGTGAGGAAATTCGGTTTCCAGGCACTTGCCTTGGGAATGCTCTGATCGTCGTTGATGTTATTGATAGAATAGGAAAACTGGTTCCACAGCGGTCTGGAACTGACCCATCTGTCGTACCGTTCTCTCATGACGCGCAGACCTGAAATCGTTTTGTTCTGCGCGCTGTTTGCGCTGCAAACCTTGTTGCTGTTAATTTTTTTATCGTCTGCAAGTGGATCGGTGCAGATGTATTCATCCTTAATCTTGTTATCGGCCCCTTTTCTCCAGTTGCAGTCCTTATTATCGTTGCATCGGCAAAAACCGTCCTCACACTTTTTCGATGTACAGTCAGAGTCCTCTTCGCATCGGATACCGCGGTGAATTGTGTCGGTCGTCGGACAAGTTCTATCCTGGGTATTGGCCCCCATGATGATTTCTGCCGACTGATCATTGTCTACGTCAGCAATGATGGGCATTTCATAAGCTGTTCGGCTGCTTTGTTTTGCCGAGAACAGGACATCGCCAGTTTTTCCGTTGTAGATTCTCGTATAGCATTCATCTGCATAAACGACTTCGATCTGTCCGTCGCCATCGAAATCGAAAACAGACGAACCTGTCGTATAGGAGGAGTTATCCACGTTGGGCTGTTTCCAAAGATAGTATTCTGCAAGGCATCCATCGGGAAGGTTTCCATTGGCGTCTTTTCGGCATCGCGGATCAAAGACTGTATAATAATCGCCAAACGCGATGCCAATTTCGGGTTTTCCATCTTTGTCGAAATCGCCAAGTGTAGGGGCACCGCCGCCATAAAGACCGCTCAAATAGAAAATTCTCTGCTGGCCTTTGATTGTTTGACCATCTTTTTCAGTTTTTGTCAGCGTATGGATTGCAACATTTGCTTTTCCCTTGCCCTGTTCAATCCCCTGTGAGGAAACGATTTCGGCAATGCCGTCGAGATTATTCCAGTCGAATTCTTCCGGTGTGGCTCCCGGTGTGCCGAAATCGGCTACAGCCTTGAGCACGTATCCCGTTTTGCCGGAAACCGTGGGATATTCAAGGGTCCATTGTTGCGAGGTGATTTTTCCATCCCCGTCTTTCACGACAGTCCATTCGTAGACATTGCCGTAATAATCAATCGTTTCAATCTTGCCGTCGTTATCGAGGTCTTCGACAACGGCAAAAAGGGTGGACTTTGTGGATTTATTGTCGCTGGTTTTGAAGACCTGATCGCCGTTGAGTTTGGTTCCCGTTTTGGCATCGAGGACTTCGCCGGCGGGGTTGATGACCTCGGGGACGCCGTCATCATTGATATCGTGAAGAGAAAGCCCGCCCCAGCCATAATTCTTGAGTTTCAGGGAATCATATTGCGACCAGGCGACAATATATTTATTGTCAGTTTCAGACCATTTAAAGGCGACGATACCGCCATATTTGCTATTCTTGGTCTGATAGATAGAACGCTGGGCAAAAATTTCGACGATGCCGTCGCCATCGACATCGCCGATGGCCAAGGTGGCACCCGAAGATGTGAGATCGTCCGCATACTGGATGTTTTCTTCGACTTTACATGTTTCCGGGTTGATAATGCGAATAACCGTTGTGTTTCCATAAGCTTCGTCAACGCTCGTGCCCGCGCCATTTTTGAGCGAACCGCGTTTATAGGTGGCAACGATGAGGGAGTTTGCGCCGCCCATTTTGTGCGGTGTACGGGCGACAAAAACTGGCGTCACGATATTGTACGAATCCGCAAAAGGCTCACCGGAAGTCGTCTGCCACTCGCATTGAATGTCGGCTTCGAAGAGTCCCGGTACGGTTTTATAGACGCAGGCGTCGTTCGTTGATTCACGTGGCCCGACGCCGTAGGAGAGGCAGACATTCTTAATTTCACAGGCAGTTTCTTTACAGCAATAAGAATCTGCTTTGCATTGATCGTCCGAATCACATTCGCCCTGAGATTCGACGCATTTTCCGGAGTAGCAGATGTGATTTTTCTCGGCACAAGGGTTAAGTTCTGAACAGGCATCGTCCCCTGACACCGGTTTGCGGCATTTCCCTTCAAGGCAGTGAAGGCCTTGTTCCGCATCACAGTTGACAAAAAGATCGTCTCCGCAAGCGTCACCCAACACGCCGTTTACCATGCACACTTTCCTTGTGGCGTCACAGATATATTGTTCACTGCATTCATTCACAGAGCAGTCCGCTCCGTTTTCACCCGGGATATAGCATTCTTCGGTGATGTCATTGCATAGAAGCCCGGTTTTACACAAATTGTGCTCGGAATCGCAATACGCGCCTTCAACGCCATAATGTCTGCAAATTCCGTCATCGTCGCAGTCACTGTCGACGCAGAACGTGCCCTCCTTGCACGCTTCACCGAGTTTTGCTTCAAGAAGGCAGGTCTGTTCGTGGCATTTGAGAGGGGCTTTGCACTCGGTGTCATCGGCGCATTGCATTCCTTCGCCGGACAAGGGATTGACACATTTCCCTTGGGTACATTCGAGGCCAGTGGCGCAAATATGTGAACTGTCACATTTTTTTCCGATCGAAACGGTTTGAATGCATTTTCCATCGGTACATTCAAATTCATCGCTGCAGACATGTGTCTTATCGCAGGATTTGCCAGCGG
>JAZODZ010000307.1:0-3269 GCA_045597285.1 Myxococcota bacterium | reverse complement strand
GAACGACATGGCTACGATCCGACTTAAGGTGTGAGGGTTACTTCGATTCTTCAGCTTCTTTGCCATAAAGGCGTTTGGCCGGTGGATAATGGGTAATCGTGACAGGCGAATAATCGATTTTGGGTACATCGTTCTCGCGATAGAAAGCCAGTGTGTGCTTCAAATAGTTTTCGTCGTCACGATTCTGATATTCCGGCTCGAGACGCTGGTGACTTCCGCGGGATTCCTTGCGTTCCAAGGCGCTGTGCGCCATGCACTCGGCGACATCGAGCGTAAACCCGAGTTCGAGTGCATGGATCAAATCGTAATTGAAAACGCGCCCCAGCGTGTCCTGAATGCGGATTTTTCGGTATCGCGACTGCAATTCCCGGAGTTTGTCGATGGTCGTCTGCATTCCCGTGGCTTCGCGATAAATCCCGATGCCTTCTTCCATGGTCTGCCCCATTTCCCGTCGAATATCGGCGGAATGTTCGGAACCATTGCCATCGAAAAGCGATGTAACTTTATTGACGATATCCTCGGCGGCCGATTTCAGGCGCGTTTCATCGCCAAACGCCTTGCCGGAGGCGTAATCCGCCGCAGATTCGCCCGCAACATGGCCAAATACCAGCGTTTCGACGAGCGAGTTGGAACCGAGACGGTTGGCACCATGAATGCCGACAGAAGCGCATTCCCCGGCCGCAAACAGGCCAGGAACCCTTGTTGTGGCATGGCAATCGGTTTCGATGCCGCCCATCGTGTAATGTACGACCGGCCGCACCGGAATCGGGGCTTTGGCAGGATCGACGCCGGCATAGGATTTGGCCAGTTCGCAAATCAGTGGCAGGCGTTCATACAGAACCTTTTCACCGAGATGCCGCATATCCAGATGAACCGCAGTGCCCAGCGGCGTTTCGAACACGCGTCCTTTCTTTTGTTCGTGCCAGAACGCCTGCGACAGTTTATCGCGAGGCCCGAGTTCCATCGTTTTGTTTTGCGGTGCGCCCAATGGCGTTTCCGGCCCCATGCCATAATCCTGCAAATAACGGTACCCGTCCTTATTTACAAGAATCGCACCCTCGCCACGGCAGGCTTCCGTAATGAGCAAGCCGCATCCCAAAAGCCCCGTCGGATGGTACTGGACGAATTCCATGTCGCGCAATGGCACGCCGTGGCGGAACGCGAGTGCCATGCCGTCGCCGGTCACGATGGTGGCATTCGTCGTAAAACTATAGGCCTGCGCCGCGCCACCAGTCGCAATGATCACCGTTTTGGCCAACACGGTTCTAAAAATACCGTTCTGTAAATCGTAGGCCACCAACCCCTGAATCTGCCCGTCATCTTCGAGCAAATCGATGACAAAATGTTCGTCAAGCCGCTGAATCTGTTCGAACTGCGTCGATGTCTGATACAGCGTGTGCAGAATGTGGAATCCGGTTTTATCGGCGGCAAACCACGTGCGAGGGACTTTCATGCCACCGAATTTCCGTACGTTGACATGCCCATCTGCGGTACGGCTCCACGGACATCCCCAATGTTCGAGCTGATAAAGTTCCTGCGTCGTGCGCGAAACAAAAAAATCGACGACATCCTGATCGCAAAGCCAGTCGCCGCCGGCAACGGTATCTTCAAAATGCTTTTCGAGCGTGTCTTCAGCGCTGATGACGCCGGCTGCCCCGCCTTCCGCCGCCACGGTATGGCTGCGCATCGGATAAACTTTCGATATAAGCGTAATCTTCAATTTCGGATGGCTCATGGTAGCTGCAATGGCCGCACGCAATCCCGCACCGCCAGCGCCAATCACTGCAATGTCCGTTTGGATGACATCCACAATAAAACTCCTTTGAGTATCTGCCGTTATTTCGATATCGTGTTCGAAGCACATCGTCACTTCATCGCCGCATAAATCAACGCATTGACGGCGTTTTTTCATCCGTGAAGTGAAATTTCCTGCTTCGCCGGGTGCTTCTTTACAAATTTTTTACGAATCTGTCGATTTTTAATTCAAAAAAGAATGTAACTGTTTACGTCTTTTGTTTTTTATCGCTCGCCTATGCGCCCACGGCGCATACGGCTCGCTGGCACGGGCTATGCGGCGTTGCCGCATACGCCCATGCGATGGTGCGCTATGCCTGCTGCATACGCGCACCAGAGACGTTCCACTTTGGTTCTCGCTATGGCCTTTACATCGTTGCGACCTCCTGCCTCCTGCCTGAAATAGGCATTTTTCCTTGACGCGCTATGAAAAGCGAGGGACAACGATGAGGGATTTGTGGCGACGGAGGGCGAGTATGAGCGAAACACAAAAATTGATGGCTTTCCAAAATATGTCAGAGAGCTTTACAGCTTTTAAAGATAAAAATACCTATTACGTCGATAAGACGGAGTTTATACGTTACATGATCGAGAGTGGACATGGGATATGCGTCGTGACGCGTCCGCGCCGGTTCGGCAAAACGTTGATGTTGCGTACTTTGCAGACGTTTTTTGAGTACGCGCTCGATAAAGATGGCAAGCCCGTCGACAATCGTCGTTATTTTGAAGGCCTCAAGGTTATGGAAGCCGGGGATGAAGTGCTCAATGAAATGGGGCAGTATCCGGTGATTTCGCTGTCACTCAAGGGGATGCGCAACGATACGCTCGACGACATGGTCGTAAAATTGCGAAGCGCTCTGGCCTCTGCCTGCGACAGTCACGAATACTTGCTCGATCATCCTGCGCTGAATGAATTCGAACACGAACAGTTCCGACAGATTCTGAGCGAATGCGTGACGCAAGGCAAACTGGAAGAAGCATTGGGCAATTTGTGCAAGTGGATTTATAAAGCCACAAATCGCCAAACTGTCATTCTGCTCGACGAATACGACGTGCCGCTTCAAAAAGCTGCCATCCATGATATTCATCATCCGGGCGACAGTTTATTCGATAAAGTGGTAAGCCTCGTCGGAAACTTTATATCTTCAGGTTTCAAATCCAATGATTATCTGGCTTATGGCATTATCGCGGGCTGTATGCGCGTGGCCAAGGAATCTATCTTTACGGGTATGAACAATCCCGGCGTGATTACGGTCGTCGATGAAATCCCCGATGAATACTGGGGATTTACGCATGAAGAAGTTGCACAGATGCTCGCCTATTACGGGCTATCCGATAAGATGGATGCGCTCAAGTATTGGTATGATGGGTATTTATACAGCGGCCGTGAGGTATTTAATCCCTGGAGCTTATTGAATGCCATACGTGGGCTGGTCTATGGATACGGCGATAAGGCAATACAATCGTATTGGGCC
>JAZODZ010000306.1:0-3399 GCA_045597285.1 Myxococcota bacterium | reverse complement strand
ATGGAGAGGAGCGTCGAGCAAACGAATGGAATGCCCCATGCGGATGATGGTTTTGAGGCCGTGCTATCGCTGCGCGATACGCACGGCGTTCGGCGCTATGCCCTGCGGGCATACGCGCCTATGCGCCTGGCTATCGCAAGCGATATGCCGGGCGAGAAATTAATTGAAATCTAACCGTATGTATGGAAAAATAACAAAAGGAGTTTGTCTGCTCTCTGCTTAAGAACTACTTGTTGGGCTTCATTCGTTTGGAGGTGCTATGAGTCAGAAAGAGCTAAACACATGGGGAATACATGCCACAGACCACTCATCATTCTTGCAAAAGCAAATTATCGGATTGAATTGGAAAGGAATGGGGGATTTATCAAGGCTTGAAGCATCATTTGAAGCATTTAAGAAGTCATATGCAGACCATTATCCCGACAAATCAGCCAATCATGTAGGTAATTGCGCAGGACAATTATATCGTTTTACATACGAAGCAAACATTGGTGATTACATTGTTTATTCAGGAAACCCTGACAAACTTATACATATTGGCCGCATTACTGGGGGTTATGAATATCATCCAAATGAACCGTGCGTTGTACATATTCGAAAGGTAAAATGGCTTAAAGCAATTCCGAGAATTGAATTTAGCCAGGGAGCTTTACATGAAGCTGGCTCTGCAATGAGTTTTTTTAATATCAAAAAGTATTCAAAAGACTTTGTTAATGCGATTAATGATAATTGTGACAAATCAACAACCATCGACGTGGATGATACTGTACAACTTGTTGCAGATGATATCAAGGCGAATACAAATGCATATATTATTCAACGGCTATCATCACAGCTCAAAGGATACTCACTGGAGGATTTTATAGCAGAATTGCTTAATGCAATGGGATATCGCACAACCCAATCAAAACACGGTGGCGATAATGGAATTGATATTAAGGCATACAAAGATGAATTGCCACCTCGTATTGTTGTTCAGGTTAAAAGTCAATCGGGAAACGTCGTTGAGAAAGATATTCAGGCGTTGAAAGGAGCCATGCAACAAGGGGATTATGGATTTTTTGTAACTTTATCTGATTACACAAAGAATGCAAAATCATTTTTAGAAGCAAATCCACATATCAGAGGTATTAACGGAGACGAGTTGGCAGGACTCATTATTAAGTATTATCATAAACTCAGCGACAAGTGTCACGATATCATTCCTCTTGAAAGAGTGTATATTCCGATCGGATCTAACGAATAGGATGTTATAATATTATGAATACTTTAGAATCACAGAACCTGTTGAATAACGTCGCAAACCTCATTGAAGATGCGCGAAGAAAAGTGCAGACCTCTGTCAATTCTGCAATGGTCCATACATATTTTCTTATAGGAAAACATATCGTTGAATATGAACAACACGGCCATGAACGCGCAACTTATGGTAAATCTGTTCTGAAAGACCTTTCAAATGGACTCACGGAACGCTTTGGCAATGGGTGGTCTGTCGAGAATTTAACACTCATGCGCAAATTTTATTTGATATATTCAGATTTCGTAAACAGTGTTTACGAAATTCCCAAAACTCAAGCAACCATCTTGACCAATGACGCGAAATTCGAACAGACCGCTTCAACAGTCACCCCATACTCATCGATTTTCCACCTCAGTTGGAGTCATTACTTAGTCTTAATACGCATCGACAATCCCGATGAACGTCGTTTTTATGAAATCGAAGCAGAGAGACAACAATGGAGCGTTCGCCAGTTAAAGCGACAATATGGCAGCAGCCTTTATGAACGTCTCGCTCTGAGCCGCAACAAATCAGAAGTAATGAAACTTGCTTGTGAAGGACATGTTGTAGAAAAACCTGCTGACATACTTAGGGAACCTATGGCGCTAGAGTTTATTGGCCTGAAACCTGATGCATCCTACACCGAATCGGACATGGAAACCGCCATCCTATCAAAATTGCAATCATTTTTGCTTGAACTTGGAAAGGGTTTTCTTTTTGAAGCCAGACAAAAGAGATTCTCTTTCGAGGAACGTAATTTTTATATTGATCTTGTTTTTTATAATCGTCTGCTTCAATGCTATGTACTTATCGATTTAAAAACGGATGATTTGACACACCAAGACCTCGGACAAATGCAGATGTACGTCAATTATTATGATCGGTTCGTAAAAAATGAATTTGAAAAACCAACGATTGGTATTCTTCTTTGTAAAAGCAAGAATGATGCGCTCGTGGAATTAACATTACCTAAAGATACAAACATTTACGCACAACAATATGCATTATGTTTACCAGACAAATCTATGCTACAAAAGAAACTGAAAGAATGGATTGCGGATTACGAAAACAATAGCTAAACCCCGCCCTCGCGTATGTGCCTTTGGCACATAGCGACGCGGCCCGTCGGCCGTATGCGCTTAGCGCATAGACCGACACGCAGGGCGTATCGGTGCAGCCGATAGCCCAGCGCACAAAAAAAGCCCCCGTTTCTTATACCAGAAACAGGGGCTTGAGGGAAATCATAAAGCCGAACCACACGATTCACAACATAGGCTGTTTCTTCTCTTTGCATTGCACGACACCATCGGTAACCGAACAACCATAGGGGCAATACTCCCAGAATAAAACACCGCCCACCGAACCATCCTTATATTTTTTTTCAATGCAACTTGTCAAATGGTAGTCTCCTTCACAACGCGGTTGCGTACCCAATTCACATTTGCGTACGCATTGTGCTTTCCCATCTGAATTACGATCAAAACAAAATGCACCTCCCTCAGGATAGTCCATACTCTCATTACAATCCCTTTCCCTCCAATCACTGTCGATTTCCTCATTGCAGTACTTCAATACATTATCATTTTTGCACCATGTTTCACCGCCATTACAGTTATCCGAACACCCTGAATATAATATGGCTGCGAGCACAGACATAACAGCAATCTTTTTCATATTACTCCTTACGATACAAAAAAAGCCTCTCTCTCTATATATAGAAAGAGAAGCTATATTTGACACATTAAGCAAGGGGGCATGCCCCCTTGTTTTGATCGATCTTACTTCACCGATTTTCTCGGATTCGTAACCTGGCACTGGGCGGCCTTGATGATCGAACGATAGACCTTGCCGGGGCTCATGGAGACGCCGGTGAGGCCGATTTCGTGCAGGCGGCCGATTGTGTAGACATCGCCACCGTGTTCGCCGCAGATGAAGATTTCGAACTTCGGGACATCGAATATTTGGGGGCGCGGGCGTCTTTGACGAACGTGCGGACCATCTTGACGATTGCATGTGGGGCATGATGGATGGAGATGAACGGATGACGGGAATTCCTTGTCGACGTAGAGCGGCAGGAAGCGGTCGGCGTCGTCGCGGGAAATGGCGAGTGTCGTCTGGGT
>JAZODZ010000305.1:0-5754 GCA_045597285.1 Myxococcota bacterium | reverse complement strand
ACATTCACGCCGAGCTGTTCGAGTGCGGCACACGCTGCTTTCTCTGCAATTTCCCGCGCTTCATTAATGGCAGCTTCGAGCTGGTTGCGAAGATTTCTATCGAGTGGACGCATCAGCACTGACCTCCTTGCCTTTTCACAGGTTTATACCCTTGAGTCGCATCAAAACAATCCTTACATGTACCAGGAAAAGCCTCTATCAGACGTCTACACATATCAGGATCATCCTGAAAAACCGTCATCCAGATGCTCCAATAACCATTGGCTTGTGCAGTTTCGACAATCTGTTCTCTTAATTCGTCAATATCATTTTGAGATAATCGTTTCTTAGCTCTTTCCGCATTGTCCCAAGCTTCTCGTCGATTATTCCATCTGCGATCAGATGCACGATTCTTGTAATTCATATCAGTCATATTAGTAATTATCGATGGCATTTTATCCAGACCAAACAGATGAATCGTATTTTGGGCTTTGTGTGCCATTTCTCCTTGTAACGCAGGTGTAATAATTCCACCTTCGGAATATTTTAATGCACGAAATGTATTATCTCGGTCAGGCCATAAATAATCATCTAAAACGACGTCTGTATTACCTTTTGTCGAATTGCAATTGGGACAGGCGAGCAAGAAATTATTCCAATCCATCTCTCGCTGAGAATCAATTTGTGTGCAGCCTCTGGGCTTTTTGGGCTGAATATGTTCAACAGCTAATGCAGAGTCCAACTGCATTTCGCAATACGAACAATACTCTCCGATTCTACCGATCAATTCACCTCTTGCATCAGAGTACTCATGATATTGAATATTATCTCCATGACAATCAATTGGATAGTTTCCGCGAACGACAGGACGCATTTAATTTTCTCCTTTCTTTGAACTTTTCCCTAAGCCAGCCGCAACTCTTTCCATTTCGAGGAATGCATAATACGCAACATTATCACTGAAAGGAGCGGACAACTCATCTAATTTCTGTTTAAGTCGCTCTATTTCTGATTCATCAGCTTCCTGTGCTTTCTGTAAAACTTTATAATACTCTATAGCGGCATTATACATTTTTTGATAAGGTTCACTTCGTTGGGGAATAGCAATCCCCATAATATCTTCTGTAATATCTTCAATCGAACGATTGCTAAATTCTGCCACAGGCTTAGGAGAAGCAACACCAGATTCAGCAAAATAAGTACAATCACAAGATGTCTCTTGTTCGAGATCGATGACTTGTCCTGGTTTAAGTGATTGAATAATAAAGGGGGAATGTGTTGTCGTTATGAACTGAAGATTTGGAAACGCCTTTTGCAGGTCAAGAGCCACACGTCTTTGCCATTTGGGATGAAGATGCAGATCGAGTTCATCGATAAGCACGATACCTTTTGTTTCTCTGGCCGCGTTCTCTGCCAGATGAGGATTCAATTTAGAGGCACGATGAGCGATATCAGAAACCATTGCGATCATATTTCTAAATCCATCGCTCAAGCTATTAAACGGCATTAGACCTTCATGTTCAAGATGAATCATAATTTGATCCTCTGCTGTGTCATAATAGAATTCGGATGCCCCAGGTATACAGCAGATAACAGCATCTCTTACCGATTTCAAAGCAGGAATCTTTGTGCCTTTCTGCAATTCCGAATAGGATAATCTTCTAAACCATTTTTCAAAAGCATTCTGATCGGATTTGGGGTCAAGACAATAACGGTACGCGTCAAGCTGTGCCCCTGGTTTCTCTGTTTGAATATTTCGATGAATATTCCACAAACGGCCAGTTCCATAGTAGAGAAGCAATGGTAAATCAACTAACATTCCCTTTCTAACGGCATTTACATTTTGCTCACCAAGTTTCATGAGTTCTTTAGATTTTTTACCGCGATCTCCTTTATCACGTTGCCATTCAAAATGCTCATTTCCAATATATGCACTCGCTTTTAACCAAACATCAGATTGAGGCTCAAAAAATACTTGTTCCGACACATTTCTAACAACAAACCGTGCATCCTCATTTTTAATACCAGTTCCACCTGTTGCAATTTTGGAATGCAAAAGATAGGTGTTGAGCATGATGGATAAAGCATCCAGAATGGTTGTCTTCCCTCTGCCATTATTTCCAATTAATACATTAAATCTCTGGTGGAATGAGAAACATGCATCTTCATATCTGCGAAAATTACGCATAATGAGTTTTTGTACAATCATCTTCCCTCTCCTATTTCACCCAAACAGGCCCTGTGGCCACGGCGGTTTGCAATTGTTTTCTTACTTCGTTCAGCCAATCTTCGATCTCTTCCTCTGATTTAAGCATTCGATTCGGTACTTCGACGAACTGAATCTCGGGTTCACAACGTTCGGCGACTTCCTTGATGACCTGTGCAAAGCGTGCCGGCATGGCGGCAATGCGATCCCTAAGCATTGCAATTGGCCACTGTTTCAGCGTTTCCAAAACTTCTTTAGTGGACTGTACACGAATGACGGGCCGTGCAGCTTCGTGAAGTGCATTCTGTGACATCAGTTCATAGTGTTCATCGGGCGTCAGCGATTGCCAATTGGCATCCTGTTTTAGCTCATCTGAACCCTGGCGATGCAATTCTATATATTTTTCGTCAAGTCGGTGGAGTTCAGTTCGCAAAATCTGTGTCAGTTGCGAGGACAACGGCACCACAGGATCGGGTTCATCGAGTAATCTGCGTTGATTACGGATAACCTCTACCTGATCGAGCAGTTCATCGATACAGCTTAGAGCCTTGGCCCCTTCTGCCAACAATACAAGGCTATGCCACGCATTCCATCGCTTTTCTATCCCTTCCGATAGATTTTTCCAGCTTTCAATACATTCACTCAACATCTCTCGTTTGTGGTAGATGGCGAGTAACTGGTCATTGCCCGATAAGTTCAAAATATCCTGAATTTCTGTAGTATCGGGAATGGCTGGTTTGGGGGCTTCGCCTCCCGCAGATTCAGCAAGTTCCAGTAACTTCTGGACAAATGTTTTGGCCATGCTGGCTTCATCACCCTGTTTAACGGTTAGCCCTATTTTTTGAAAGACCTTTCGAATCTGAATGCGTTGTGCGGTTGAGATTGTCGTCGCTTCAACCTTAAAAGTGGCTTTGCCAATGGCCTTGCGTTCCAGTTCTGTTGCCGAAATCGACTGTCCGCGTTCATCCAACGCGCGAATCGTGCCATTCACCAGCAGGATTTGAAGTCCGCCGTCCACCGCATCGCGTGACCAGCCATAAGGTGACGCCTCAAACTGTTCACGAATCTCAATGCCTTTTTTGCCTCCCGCCACAAATGCAAGAATGGCTTTGCAAACTGGATTTTGGGTAATATCCCCTTCATAGCCGATAGCTTTTAATGCATCTGTAGCGCCTTTTTGTGCCTTGTCATAGACTTTTGCCCACCCGGCATTGTCTGCAATTGAAAACTGAGAATATAAACGCATAAGTGAATTCTGGGAGGCTTCCAAAATCATATTCTGTAAATCGTTGCCGAGTATTTCTGTGCCACCGCTTTGAAATACCCCGGCCCCCGAAAACGCTTCATCGATAAATTCCCTGATTTTACCCTCAGAAACCTGTTTTGTCGTCTCCATTGCCGATCGGGCTTCGATTCCCTCCGGCGTATTGGGTACCCCTCGGCTGTCCAACGTGGCGATAGACGCCTTCAGATTGATCAGATGATGGCGCAAATCATCCGCAGAGCGCCTTGGAATATACACATAGATCGTCGGTGACTGAACCCCCGCCTGTCTTGCGTCCGCGCGCACGGAATTTTCATCCGTACTCCATCCATCGCGCACCCACACGCATACGCGCTGCATAGCATCTTTGGGAAGCTGAGTATCAAAACTAACCAATATGTCGCGCGCGACCTTCGAATTGCCCTGTTGTATCGTTATTTTCTTTACGACTTCGCCAAAACGCTTTCGAATACGGTCACTGCGTTCCGCATCTATCCGATGGGATTCATTCGACAAAATGGAGCGCTGGCTTTGAAATTCGTCATTCCATGCCGAACTCTCCTCGGTCTGGATGCGATATTCATCACCAATCTTCATCAAAAGCTCGCAACCATCCAAAAGCCCAGGCAGCCGGCTTCTCAACATGCCGCTTCCTTCCGATAAATCATCGATCATGAGATCGGCCAGCGTATCAATCGTTGCACGAATCCCAATCTCCTCATTTGCTCGCCCCAACTTTGATATGAGGTAGACGAGGCCGCATGCACGCGATTTGAGCTGTTCATCCGGCGTTCCTTTGCGCCACCGCATCGTCATTTCGTGAACCTTACGAGGCAACAAACGCGATTGAAGCAGTTTGTCTGCGGAATCAAAATACAGATAATCCGCCGGCACGATGTTTCCTAACCCACAATCCAAATTTGTTTGAATAACTTTATGGATCATGCTCAATTGGTTGCGTAACTGGCTATCCGTTCCCGTCTGATCAAGCACGCGAAGCGCATTTTCCCAAAATCTGCGCCGCACCGGCAAAATCGGATAATCCTGTGCAAAAAATCCAACATCCGATTGTCTGTGCGCAATCGTCGTTCCCGAAAGATGCCTCGAAATCTCGCCCAGATTGCGCTGCATGATCCGCTCAACAGGCGCAATGGCCTCGGGCTTTTTGGCCAGAATGACTTGCCGAATCACGGCATCGACATCGGCATCCGATAGCTCCACGCGAATCGTAAAACGCCCCTCCAGCTTCTTTAGGTTGCTCGTGCCCGTCACCGCCGTCTGTCCCGTCCCGATGAACAGAAGCTTGCCACCGATATTTTTACAGCACGCCTCGACGATTTCCTGTACCTCGATCGAACGCTGGCTGTTTTCACCGATATATTGCTGTACTTCGTCCAGAACGATAAGCGTCAAAGGCATTTGCCCATCCGTCGACAATGCCTGTCTCAGCACTTTGAGCATCTCATCACTCGAAACATCGGTCACATAAGGGTATAGATTGTTCAGCGTTTCTGCACAGCTTCCCAGCGATGAAAAAACATTGGGTTTGCATTCCATCAATGCTGCATGCAAGGATTCCGCAACATAAAAATTATCCAGTTCCTCATCCCAGTCACATCCTCGATTTACAACCATTTCACGCACCTTTTCCTGAATGCCCTCATGCCTGAGCCACATCACGAAACGTGCTACAGGATACTGCTCCGGCAAACCGACGGACTTAAAAATCAGCCGGAGCAACGCAAGTCGCACACTTCCACTCGCTCCCGCGCCTAACGTCCCCGATACGGCATGAAGCCCGCCATGACGCCTGGCTTGCACATCCAGTTCGTGCAAACTGTCGCGAATCGCCTGCGGCAAATGTGCAATGCCTCGTGCCGTCGCACCATCTTCAAACGTCGTATCCACCCACAACGCACGTAACATTTTGACGAGGTGCGACTTTCCCGAACCATAAAAACCACTCACCCATACTGCCGGTTGCTGCGCCTGGTCGATATTTTTCAGAAATGTCTCCAGAATATGTGCCATCCCCTTTTCGTACTGTCCATCACAAACAAACGTCTCCAGCTCGTACCGAAGCACGTCCATCGCCTGACGCGTGCGTTCGTCGTTCACATGCGCCACGCCTTCATTCACAAGTTTACGTCTGGATGGATCTTTCTGGTAAATGTCTCGATTCAGCATTGCAAACCTTTAATCGGGTCATGTCCCCTGCCTCAACATGGAAGGGGATTTAGGGGAAGTGGCACGGGCTATCTCGCTATCGCTCAATACGCCCTGCGGGCGCGGGCTATGTCGCGTT
>JAZODZ010000304.1:0-3936 GCA_045597285.1 Myxococcota bacterium | reverse complement strand
TACCAGGAAATTGTGTCACCCGCACGACACGTCCCGATGGGATAGCACGGCACCCCGCAATCCCGTGCAATTGCCTGAATGTCGTGAACATTTCGAGTATCTGCCGTAACGAGAAGGCCGAAATCCTCGCCGCCAAACACCATCCAATCGCTCGGATCGGTGTGGCACACCGCTGCCGCATCCTTCAAAATACTGTCCGGCACGAGATTCGACACGTCCACCTCGGCACCGCAATGGCTCTCGGCGATCAGCCGAGGCAGATCCGTGTATATGCCATCCGAGAGATCCATCATGGACGAGACGAGACCGAGTTCAGCCAGTTTCTTTCCCGCTTTTACGCACGCCCGAGGCCGTCGAAACGCATCCAATAACGGTTCGAGACCGCGTTTTTTCGCATCCGTACCGAACAAGTTTTTCTCGAACAGCTCAAGCCCGGCGGCCGCATGCCCGATATGGCCTAACACAAGGATTTGCTCACCCGGCAAAGCCCCATTGCGGCACACGATTGGCCAAGGCGGCAGTTCTCCCAAAATCGTGATCGAAAACATCAAAACCGGGCTTCGCACGACATCGCCGCCCACGAGCCAGCATCCATCCAGCCCGTGATCCGCAATACATTGCTTCAGGTTCAGAAAAATCCCGCGAATGTCGTCAAACGCCATTTCGCCAGGAAGGCCAAGCGCCATCGTGAACACGCCAGGTTCTGCGCCCATCGCCGCAATATCGCTGATATTTGAGCTCAAACACCGATACGCGGCATCGCCGGGCGTCATCCAATCCAGATTAAAATGCACGCCTTCGATCGAGGCATCCGTCGAAATCAGGCGCTGCCCGCGGCAAAATACTGCACAATCATCCCCAATGCCGCGGGCTAAAATATCTGACCGCCTCGGAAACAACTCGGTTATCAAGGCGATGACATCGGATTCACGCCATCCGGACATCACAGAATCCGATCGAGGCAACGTCTGAGGAACCCTTCCTTGCGAGGCGCTTCGACAGCACGGTTCGTTCGGGAACGGCTCTGAAGATTTGGCGAGCTGTTCAGCTTAATGCACTGGCTGTTCAGCGGCTTTCGCACGGGTTCGGTTTCAACATCTTTTTCGTTCGCGATTGTTTCAGGCTGGTTTTTCGGTTCTTTCACGTTCGTCTTTATCTCTGCCGAGGCTTCTGCCGAAATCGCACAGCCACGGGCTTCGGCTTCGAACACTTCGGGCGGCGTCGATTTGCGGATCGTCCAGGCATCGCCCTTGTTGCGGCGGCTGCATTCGATCGGATCGAGGAAACTTTCCAGCGCATTGGCCAAATCGTTGACATCCTGGAACCGTGCGGATGGTTTCTTTTCCACGCATTTGCGAATGATTTCACGCAATGCGGGTGGCACCGACTCGCTCATCTCGGGGAACGGATTGTTGATGTGCATCATCGCCACGTCCAGCGCCTTCTTGCCGCGGAACGGGGCATCGCCCTCGATCATCGCATACATCACGCAACCCAGCGCATATACATCGCTTCTCCCATCGAGTTTCTCGCCTTTTGCCTGCTCGGGGCTCATATATTCCGGCGTTCCGCACACGACGCCGCCCCTCGTGATCTGCTCCGAACTCTCGGGACCGCTCACGACTTTTGCAAGGCCAAAATCTACCACCTTGATGCGAAGATGCGGCCCGGGATTGTGCATGATAAAGATGTTTTCCGGCTTCAGATCGCGGTGAATAATCCCTTTCATGTGCGCTTCCGAAAGGCTCCAGCAAACCTGAAGCGCAACCCGCGTCGCCGTGATCGGCGAAAGCCTGTGCTTTATCCGCAAAATCTCGCGCAAATCCTTGCCATGAAGCCACTCCATGACCAGGAACATGAACCCGTCTTCGGTAATCCCGTAATCGATCAACTCGATCGTGTTCGGATGCATCAGACGGCGAATCGTCCGAACCTCACGCTTAAATCTTTCAATTGCTATCGGATCGCGCTGAAGAACCGTACGCATGATCTTGAGCGCAACGAGCTGCTGTTGCTCCAGATCCGTCGCCATGTACACAAATCCCATGCCGCCGGCCGCGATCATCCGTTCCACGCGAAATCTGTCACCCAACACATGTCCTGCCTGAAAATCTGCTGCCGGATCGTGTTCTTCCAAATGCTTTGCTGCCACCATAGTTCTGTCCTTTCGAGTGGCTTCACTCGTCCCACGCCTTTCTAGCGCACCATACGAGTCACATTCTGTCACAGTTTGACGCGATCGCCAATTTTCAGAGGTTGTGCATCGTCCACGACCAAATACAGGGATTAACCCAATTCGAGGACGAGACCAAGGGGAATTTAAAAGCCGCTATTACAAGAATTCCCCAAAAAGATTCGCAGCGCGTATGCAATAGCGCTGCGGGCACGCCGTATGTCAATAGGCGTGCCGACAACAAAACAACGCTTATTCATCGCGTTCCGCGATCACGAGCGCTTTCATCAGCCGCACGTCCGGCTTCTGCACGTTTTCGGGCCACTCTTCGACCACGTAATCGCGGAGCTGCGCGGCGAACCGCGCCATCGCATCCTTCGACGATTCGGGAAGGGACGAACGGAAAAGCGCAAGGATTCTGTCCAGGCTCACGGCCTCTAGGACGTCGGCGCGTTTCGGGAGCTCGTCCGTCATGAACACGTTCCACGGCTCTTCGAGCCTGAGATAATGCCGCGTCAGCCACGTGATCGCGACGTTGTCGAAGTTGACATTTTCCACGCCCTGAATGAGTTCGTGCGTATAAGCCACCATCGAGATGTCATCGCGTGTCTTGTGCAACGCCTCGCCAAAGAACAGCTCGCGGGTCGCGACATCAGCAATCACCATTGCGCATTTCTGCACGTCGCCCAATGAGACAAACGGCGTCAGGCATGACGCGGAAGGACGCGGCCTGTCCTTGAGCATGCCTTCCACGCAGTCGCGCTGTTCCGTCGTCAAAAGGCTCATCTTCTGATCCTCGATGATCGACAGGTGGCCGCGCGAAACGAGGATTTTTGCCTTGCGCTGAAGTTCGAGCGTCAGACTGAAACCGAGCGTCAGAATGCGCTTGAGGGCAATGCCCGACAAAATGCGGGCCGCCAAGTCGTCGTCCTTCATCGCGGCGTATTCCAGACCGACGCTGATATAACCGACCGCGACGAGCATACTTTCCTCAAAGCCCTGCATTTCATGCGGCTGATAGCCATCATACGTCGCGATTTGCTGCGCCGCCGCAAGAAGCTGGTTCCGAATCGACTCGCGGTCCGCCACTTTGGCCAGAATGCGCTCGAAATAACAGCCCGCCGCCGCCGAGTGATCGAGCTGTGCAAGCGCATTGTCAAGCCGCGATGTCGCCGAATACGACCCGACATAGAGATCGCTTTTGGCCTCGGAACGCATCTTTTCGGCGGCCTTGACGACATCGACATTCGCAAAAATCGCGGCCGCTTCCGCACGCGGCATGAAGCCGTACTCGCGGATGCGCTCAGTCCTGAACCGATAGGCCGTCTCTTCGAGGTCGGTTTCCATCTCGAAATTCATGCCGGCGAGCGTCGACCACGTCTTGTCGATGCCAAGCACGACATAAAGGCGGTCGATAAGACGACGGAGCAAATCGGCCTTTTCCGGATCCTCGGGATACGCAATCCAGTAAGTAAAATCGGGCGACTGCGCGACGTTGGGCGATTCGTCCTCGGGGATGTCCACGTCGTCGTTCTTGTCCTCGGCCAGATAGAGATGAACATTCCGGTGCAGGTACAACGCCATCAGCTCGGGATCGAGATCGTGCCAGAACTCTTCAAATTTCTCATCCGGCAAATCGAGCATCGCCTCGACCCACGGGGCGAGCTCGTCGTCGCGCATTTCGTCCCCGCGCCAGATGTCGAGATCGAGGCACGTCTGAAGCTGCTCAGGCGACGCATATTCCAACAGGCAACAGGCATCGC